>JAXITB010000352.1:0-3409 GCA_034680305.1 Polaromonas sp.
CCCTGACCGGCTCGACCGCTGGCTACAAGGACAGCAAGACTGCCGTGGGCGTTGCTCACTCCTTCTGATCTGACGCTGGCCTAGCGCCAGTTGACGAACAGTCGATACAACCCCGCCTGGGCAACCCGGCGGGGTTTTTTACTGGCCGCAGTTGGCGCACAAGCTCGGCTTCATCACGCTGCCTGGCGGCTCACTCAGCAGACGAAGAGGCACCCTGGGCCTGAATTCTGAGCCCGCTCAAGCAAGCCAGGTCCACCGATGAGTTGTACGGTCCACGCCGGCCGGAAGATTCGGCGCAACAAGGGGTACAAATAAAAACAAGGGTAATCCCTAGGTCAATCAGTTGCATTCTGACAACGACCAGCTGCCGTCGAAGGACTTCAGCCAGGATGGAGCCCGGCCGCCAGGGCGCAAAGCGCACTCAGCGGGGTTGCGGTGAATCAGTCGGCCTGGGAGCCGGCCAACAGTTGGATTTCAGCGGGCGTCAAGACTAAAAATGTAATTGGCGCACGATCGGGGTTTTTGGCCGATTTCTGAAAATCGACGGTCGGGCTTGATGCCCAGATTCCCACCGAATGATCGGCCGCTGAAGATCAAAGCCAGACTTTTGGTGGATACAATAACCACCATGAACGGTCGGCATCTGATCAAAATACTCGAGTCTGCCGGTTGGGAGCTGCGCCACGTCAAGGGGAGTCATCATGTGTTTCGCCACCCCGACAAGCCCGGCCACATCAGCGTGCCGCATCCCAAGTTGGATTTGGGGGTGGGACTGGTTCACAAACTCTTGAAGCAAGCCGGACTGAAATAATGGAGAGCCGTCATGAAGTTCCCGATCGCCCTTGAGCCCGGTACCAGCCGCACAGCTTGGGGGGTTGTTGTGCCCGATCTGCCGGGGTGCTTTTCTGCTGGCGATACCGCTGAGGAGGCTTTTGCCAATGCTGTAGAGGCGATCGAGGCGCACTGCGAGTTGCTGGTGCAAGACGACCTAGACCTGCCCCTTGCGCGTCCTTTGGCGCATTGGCAGAGCGATGCGCAGTATGCGGGCTGGGTGTGGGCGCTGGTCGATGTGGATGTTTCGCGCTTTGAGGGCAAGGCCGAGAAGATCAACATCACCATGCCCAGGCGATTTCTCACCAGGGTCGATGAATACGCCAAGCAGCACGGCATGAGTCGCAGCGGCTTTCTGGTCGAGGCGGCCCGTAGCGCAATGCGCGGCTGAGCGGCTGAGATTCAAGCACCAAGACCAGCTCAAGCCGTCCCCTCATCCAAAGCCTCAGCACTGAGGTGCCCCACATCGCCCCAGCCCACCAGCGCAAAGCCCTGGGGTGACCACAGCAGGCGGTTGATGGCGGCGTTGCCCAGCTCCCAGGTGCGGGCCGCTTGCAGGTCTTGCCGGGTGGCGGCGCGGTAGAGCACGTCCATCACGCCGCCGTGGCCGACCACAGCGATCAGCTCGCCGGGGTGTTGCTGGGCCAGGCGGGCGCAAGTGGCGACCACGCGCTCTTGCAGTTGCACCAGAGACTCCCCGCCCTCGGGGGCAAAGTGCGGATCGCGCTTGCGCCAGCGCAGGGCTTGCTCGGGCAACTCAGCTTCAATTTCGCTGAAAGTACGCCCTTCAAACAGGCCAAAGCTGCGCTCACGCAGCTCGGGTGTGGCATGGATGGGGGCACCGGTAGCCTGGGCCACATAGCGACCGGTTTCAAAAGCACGGCTGAGATCGCTGGCGTAGACCGCCGCAATGTCTTCGGCCGCCAGCGCCTGGCCCAGTCGCTGTGCCTGCCAGTGGCCGCGTTCGTTCAGGGCAATGTCCAGATGGCCCTGGATGCGGGTGTCGACATTCCAGGCGGTTTCACCGTGGCGGATGGCAATGATGCGGGTGGGTTGGTCCATGGGACTGATTGTGGACCGACCTCAAGCGGCCTGCGGCGCCTGCCATGGCCTGATGGCGGCCAGATCCGCAGCCAGGGCGTCGCGTGCGCGAGCCATGTCGAAATCGGCCTGAAGGCCCATCCAGAACTCGGCACTCATACCGAAGAATCGGCCCAGACGCATGGCTGTGTCGGCGGTGATTGAACGGCGCTGGCGTACGATGTCATTGATGCGCGGTGCCGGTACATGCACCGCCATGGCCAGGGCATGCGCTGTCATGCCCATGGGGAGCAGGAATTCTTCGTAAAGTATTTCGCCGGGGTGAATCGGCCGCATGCCGTTGCTTGGCGCATCCATGGTGAAACTCCCTTCAGTGATAGTCGACGATCTCGACATCCCAAGCGTTGCCCTGATCAAACCGAAAGCACAAGCGCCACTGATCGTTAATGCGTATGCTGAACTGACCCGCGCGGTCGCCCCTGAGAGGCTCAAGCCGATTGTTGGGGGGCACCCGAAGGTCTTCCAGCCGGGTGGCTCGGTTGAGCATCTGCAGCTTGCGCTCGGCTACGGCTGCGAAATTAGCCCAGCGGGCCACCCCCCTGCCGCCAAACAGCTTGGCCGTGTCTTTGCACCGGAATGTCTGAATCACAAGCAGGAAGTATTTAACGTCATGCGTTAAATGTCAAGCGGATGCATCCCTCAGCGCGGTATCTGCACATTGACCCGACGTGGGCCAGTCGGCGGATTGGGGAAGCCGCTCAGCGCCGCATCGAGCATCGCCGGCATCAGGGCCCTGGCGTCCGACCAGACGCCGCTGTGCCGAGCCCGGGTTTCGTAGACCACCTCGCGGCTGCGGCTGTCGCGCAGGATGAGCTGAACCTCGCGGATGTACAAGGGCGGCTCGTATCGCATCATCGGAAAAGCCATGCCGATGTGACTGCCCGCTGTACCCGCCCCGATGGAGACCACAGGCACCCCCGGCCACGGGCTGCCGTATCCCGGCTGCAAAATGGTGGTGGCGCTGACCTGCACCGTAAACAGGGCCGCCTCGGGCAGGTGGACCAGGCCGAGCTTGGCCAAAGCGGACTGAGCCATGGCCTCAAGCTGGTCCTGACTGGGCTCGAACTGGGCACCTGGCACCTGCTGCGACGGCAGACGTTCAAATCGATAGGTGTTGCCCGGCTCGGCCGGTTTGGCCTGCCAGCGGGTGTGGCTTTGCACCTCGTTGTCGACCAGCCGCAGGCCAGAGCAGCCAGCCAGCAGGGCCAGTGCGAGCAACAAGAGCGATTTAAGGGCGCGAAGGCGAATGGATTTCATGCTGTGAGCGTAAGCACGAAAGGGCTGGCGCTGGAAGGCCTCGATGGTATCGAAATGAAACTTTGGGCGCCAGTGTGGTGCTCACGCGCCGCGAGGGCGCGGCTCCCACCCCTCACGCATGATGGCCAGTGGGACTTTGTGGGAGCGCCGCCTCGGCGCGATGGGGCGACTGATCAAGCGCGGTTACTGATCAAAGGCCCCATCGCCGCGGCTCCCACCC
>JAXITB010000353.1:0-3400 GCA_034680305.1 Polaromonas sp.
CGGCACCGCGGTCAAGCTGGTGGGCGAGGAGACCTGGCGCATCAGTCGCGAGTTGGTCGATGAATTCATCACTGTCGACACTGACGCGGTGTGCGCAGCCATTAAAGATGTTTTTGTGGATACCCGCAGCATCGTTGAGCCGGCCGGCGCGTTGGCCGTCGCGGCGATCAAGCAATATGTGGCCCGACACCGCAAGAAGGGCCAGACCTACGCGGCCATTTTGTGCGGCGCCAACATGAACTTCGACCGCCTGCGCTTTGTGGCCGAGCGCGCCGAGGTGGGCGAGGAGCGCGAAGCCCTGTTCGCGGTGACCATCCCCGAGGAGCGGGGCAGTTTTCGGCGGTTTTGTGAACTGATCGGCGAATTACCGGGTGGGCCACGCAATGTCACCGAGTTCAATTACCGCATCAGCGACAGCGCCCAGGCACACGTGTTTGTGGGGCTAACCACCCAGGCTCGCGGTGAGAGCGCCCGCATTGCCACGGCCTTCAATCGCAGCGGCTTTCAGGCCGTTGACCTGACGCATGACGACCTGGCCAAGGAGCACATTCGCCACATGGTCGGCGGGCACAGCGCGCTGTCCAAAGACGAGCGCTTGCTGCGCTTCGTCTTCCCCGAAAAGCCAGGCGCACTCATGAAGTTTCTGTCCACCATGCGCCCGGGCTGGAACATTTCGCTTTTTCACTACCGCAATCAGGGCGCCGATTACGGTCGCATCTTGGTGGGTCTGCAGGTGCCACGCGCCGACAACACGGCTTTCAAGCAATTTCTACAAACGCTGGGCTACCCTTACGTCGAAGAAACCAACAACCCGGCGTATCGGCTGTTCCTCAAGAGCTGAAGGGGCGCTTGTCCCGACGAGGTGATCCGGCGGCCTCCTCGCGCCTTGCCAACAAGCCCTGCAGCCGCGCCCTCGCGGCAATGCCGGCTTCACTGAGGCCTCGGTGCTTGATCAGCCGCCGCATCGCGCCGGGGGCGGCGCTCCCACACAGATTCGCAGGCTCCGGAAGGGGGGGTGGGGCCGCATGCTCAAGGGCGCCCCACCGTCGGCTCCAAACTCAAGCGGGCTGCTGCACCAGCCGATACGCTGCTGTCGAGCCGGCAGGCTGGCCCAGCAGTTCCCATCGGCTTTGATGGAAAGCCGCCACGGCCGGGCGGTGGGCGATCGACACCAGGGCGCCGCCGGCTTGGCGAGTCAGCGAACGCAGGCGCTCATACAGCACCTGCTCGGCCTGTGGGTCGAGCGCGCTGGTGGCCTCGTCGGCAAACACCCAGCGCGGTTGTTTGAGCAGCACACGCGCGATGGCCAGGCGCTGCTGCTCGCCGCCAGACAGCTTCTGGGTCCAGGCGTCTTCGTCGTCGAGCCGGCCCACCAATTGCGGCAGCAGGGCCTCACGCAGCGCCTGCTCGAGCTGCTGATCGGTGAAGCGGCCTGCTGGCTCCGGATAGGCCAGGGCTTCCCGCAATCGGCCATCGGGGAAATACGGCCGCTGCGGGATGAACATCACATCGGCCGGCATATCAATGCGGCCGCGGGCAAACGGCCAGATGCCCGCCAAGGCCCGAAACAACGTCGACTTACCGCTGCCCGAAGGGCCTTGCAGCAAGACGCTGTCGCCCGGCTTGACCTGTAACTGCAGGTCGGTCAGCAAGGTCTTGCCGCTGGGTAAGCTCAGGCTCAGTTCACTGGCTTGCAGCTGATCTTGGGCCGCATCGGTGTGGCGCTCGACCGCGCTGGCCGCGTGCTGGGCCTGCAGATGCGCCTCAAAGCTGGTCAGACGGTCGGTGGTGGCACGCCAGGCTGCCAGCGTCGAGTAGTTCTCGACGAACCAGCTCAAGGCATCTTGTACCCGCCCGAAAGCCGAAGCAATTTGCATCAACTGCCCCAGCGCAATGGCCCCACTGAAAAACCGCGGCGCGGCCACCACAAAGGGAAAAACGGTGGCAGCCTGCCCGAAGAAGTTGGTAAACCAGACCAGGTTCTTCTGTTTCTTCAGCAACTGGAGGTAATTGCTCATCACCCGAGAAAAGCGCAGATCCAGGTGTTCGCGCTCCACCGTCTGCCCGGCGTCCAGCGCAATCGACTCGCTGTACTCACGCACCCGAATGAGGTGGTGCCGGAAGTCGGCTTCATAGCGCTGCTGCATGAAATTGAGCGCGATCTGCGGGCGACCGATGTAGTGGGTGATCAGGCTGCCCGCGGCGCAGTACAGCACAGCCATCCAGACCATGAAGCCCTCGATCTGGTAGGTCTGGCCGCCCAGCGTGAAGCTGAAATCGCCCGACAGACTCCACAAGATGCCCACAAAACTGGCGAGCGTGACCACCGCGTTGAGCAGGCCCATGCTGAGCGAGACGGTGTAGGCGGTAAACAAGTTCAGGTCTTCCTGGATGCGCTGGTCCGGGTTGTCGGGCGCCTGGCCGCCGGCGCTTGCATAGCGTGCCAGCTCCATGCGGTAGAAGCGGTGCTCGCCCAGCCAGCGCGTCAGGTAGTGGCGCGTCATCCAGTTGCGCCAGCGCAGCTCGAGCATTTGCGTCAAGTAAAAGCGGTAGACCGCAATCAAGATGAACGCAAAGGCCAGGTAAATGAAGCGCAGCAGCTCGCGCCAGAACACGGCCTCGTTCTTGTCTTGCAGCGCGTCGTAGAACACGCGGTTCCAGTCGTTGAGCAGCACCAGCATGTAGACCGCGCCCAGGTTGAGCGCCACGATGGCCGCGAGCAAGCCACGCGCTTGCCAGCGCTGCTCGGACTGGAAATAGGGCAAGGTCAGGGCCCAGACGCGGCCCACGAAGGTCTTGAAGGATTGGAGTTTGGCGGTGAGGGACATGGGCAGCCTGCAATAAAGAGAGCCCATGGTAGCGATCCTGCTTGGCTCATCCGTCAAGCTGGGACATAGGGCGGTGGGTGGCGCTGTGGGGGTGGCGCTGTGGGGGCGTGGCGCGCTGTGGGGGCGTGGCGCGCTGTGGGGGCGTGGCGCGCTGTGGGGGCGTGGCGCGCTGTGGGGCTCTGCTCCGCGAATGTCCCCCGGACCGGCTTCGCCGGTCCTCCTCCTTTATTTCGCTGCGCAGAGCACCACAGCACGCCCAGCAGCCTGGTCGGTGTCCAAACGGGATGAAAAATGCCTGCTCAACGCTTTGGTGAGGCACCGAACTTGCCCAAGGTCTGGTGCGGTGGGTCTGGCGCAGCGAAGTACAGGAGGAGAGGCGGCCCGCAGCCGCCTCGGGGGACATTCGCGGAGCCAGACCCGCCGCACCAGCCCGTGCGCCCCACCCCGCACCCCCCCCCCCGCGCCCCACCCCCCGCCCCCCGGCCCCCGCCCCCAGGGCCCCGCCCCCCGGCCCCCGAAACCCGCCCACCCAACAAACCCCCCGCCCCCCCAAAAACAATAAAGACCAAAAC
>JAXITB010000354.1:0-3395 GCA_034680305.1 Polaromonas sp.
ACTGGTTTGCTTGCTTTCAAAGTCAGCGCCAAGCCTCCTGCGTCCAAGCCTACAAAATGGGGCGCAAACACAATCTTGGGCCCTGCTTGGGCTAACTGCGCCATGGCTTTGTCGGAGCCCACCCATTTCAAACGGGTTGACACTTTGGCCAATGGGGCATGCCACAACCATGCACGGTCTATCAAGGACTGGGCAAATTGCACAAAATGTGCACGCGCCATGGCCTTGATTTGCAGCTCAGTTTTATTGGGGAAACACAGGCGCAAATTGGTCTGAACAATGCGTCGACGGCTTGTCACCACGGTCCACAAAAGCCAGCCAACTGCGTGCCCCAAGGCCCTGACCCATGACAAGGGCAACAAGGCTACAAAGCGCATGAAACCAATCAACAACACACTCATGCCTGCGATTCCTGGCGCGGTTGTTTGTAGCGTGCATAGCCCCACAAATATTGTTCGGGGCGCGTCAGAATCAAGCGCTCCATGGCTTGGTTAATTTGCAAAACCAGCCCATCCACATCGCTGGCCAAGTTCTCTTGCAAGGCACTGGCATGAACGCGATAACCCAAACCCCAAGGCAAACGTTCGCCCCAGATCAGTACCAACTTAGCGCCCGTTTGCAGCGTCAGTCTGGCCGCCAAAGTCATGGTGTACGCAGGTTTGCCAAAAAATGGTACCCATTGGCCCATGCCTTCAGGCGGTACCTGATCGGGCAGCAAACCCACAGAGCGGCCTGCGCGCAAAGCCTTGATCATTTGCCGAACGCCAGCCAAGGTGGTGGGCGCTGTTTCAAGGCCAGGCCGGGCTCGCGAAGCTTCCATCACCTGAGCCAGTCCGGCTTGGCGAGAGGGCCGATAAAGCACGGTCAATGGACCCTGTTTGGCACTGAAAGCATCGGCCAAGGCCTGAGCAGATATTTCAAAACAACCCAGGTGAGGCGTTAAAAACAAGACGCCTTGTTTAGCTTCGTAGGCTTCTTGGACCAATGGCAATGCACCGTCGGCCCAGACCACCTTGGGCTGTTTGCCCAGCCACAAGCGCGGCAACTCGGTCGACATGCAACCCGCTTGACCCACAGCGCCCATCACCTGCCAGCCACTCAAACCTGCGGTTTTGACATTGGCCAAAAACCGACGTCGGTAGGTGGGCGACAACAGCCAAGCCAACCATCCCACCAGCTGGCCAACGGCATGCAAGGCCCACAAAGGCCAATGAGAAAAAAATCGGAACCAAAAAATCATCTTGTATTTGGTAAACTATTTGGGTCGCTGAGTTAAATAGAGCAACTTGCAGGGCGACACACACCGTCAGATCAGCATGCACCGCATGCCTCGGATTGTGCCTTGTCTTCGGACAAATCTGCTAAAGCGTTCGCCGAGGCCCAAATCTCAGGTAGCGCAAATCAACATGCATGCCAAACTTTAGGAGGCCCCTCATGGCGAATGACTATCTTTTCACCTCAGAATCTGTGTCCGAAGGCCACCCCGACAAGGTCGCCGATCAAATTTCCGACGCCATTCTCGACGCAATTTTTGAACAAGACCCCCGCAGCCGCGTTGCCGCTGAGACCCTGACCAACACCGGTCTGGTTGTTTTGGCCGGTGAAATCACCACCAACGCCCACGTCGACTACATCCAAGTGGCCCGCGACACCATCAAGCGCATCGGCTACGACAACACCGAGTACGGCATCGACTACAAGGGCTGCGCGGTCATGGTCTGCTATGACAAGCAGTCCAACGACATCGCCCAGGGTGTGGATCACGCCAGTGACGACCACCTGAACACCGGTGCCGGCGACCAGGGCCTGATGTTCGGCTACGCCTGCGACGAAACCCCCGAACTCATGCCCGCGCCCATCCACTACGCGCATCGTCTGGTCGAGCGCCAGGCCCAGTTGCGCCGGGACGGCCGCCTGCCTTTCCTGCGCCCGGATGCCAAGAGCCAGGTGACCATGCGCTATGTGGACGGCAAGCCGCACAGCATCGACACGGTGGTGCTGTCGAGCCAGCACAGCCCCGAAATGAGCGATGGCGCCAAGATGAAGCCGGCCTTCGTTGAGGCGGTGATCGAGGAGATCATCAAGCCAGTGCTGCCCAAAGAGTGGCTCCAGGACACCAAGTACCTGATCAATCCGACCGGCCGTTTTGTCATCGGCGGCCCGCAGGGCGACTGCGGCCTGACTGGTCGCAAGATCATCGTCGACACCTACGGCGGCGCCTGCCCCCACGGCGGCGGTGCGTTCTCGGGCAAGGACCCGTCCAAGGTGGATCGTTCGGCCGCTTATGCGGCGCGCTATGTGGCCAAGAACATCGTGGCCGCCGGCCTGGCCCGCAAATGCCAGATCCAGGTGGCTTATGCGATCGGCGTGGCCCGCCCGATGAACATCACCGTCAACACCATGGGCACGGGCGTGATCAGTGACGAGCAGATCGCCGCTTTGGTTCAGCAGCATTTCGACCTGCGCCCCAAGGGCATCATTCAGATGCTCGATCTGCTGCGCCCCATCTATGAAAAGACGGCCGCTTATGGCCACTTCGGCCGCGACGAGCCCGAGTTCAGCTGGGAGCGCACCGACAAAGCGGCCAGCCTGCGCCAGGCGGCCGGCCGGTAAGACCCGGTGGCCCCGCCCTCAAGCCAGGGGCGAGGGGCCAAACCCAGGCGGCCCCCAGGGGCTGCCTGGGTCAACGCTCACTGCGGCGAAAGCAGTTGGACCCGGTTGCTCATTTCGGCCGGCCAAGCCAGGCGAATGCCTTGCACGTAAATCTGGGCCTGCCTGAGCGATCCAGCATGCACCAGCCAGGGCGCTGAACCCGACAGTAAAGTACCCTGTCCGGCTGCGAGGCGATGTAGGCTCGACCGTCCGGCCCCATCGGTCACACAGACCCATTGAGTCACGTTGCTGACCAAACGGACTGCCGGCGCCTCGGCTGGTGGCAGTTGCAATGCAACGGCGGGCTCGGCAGAGTCTTGGCAGGGTGCGGGAGGAGCCGACTCGGCGCGCAAGGCAGGCGCCACCGGTAGGCCCGAGGACGGACTCATGGCCACCAAATCCTGATCTGATCGGACAGGCGATGTCACTGGCTGGCCCTTCACCGGTCCAGTGCTGGCCCGAGCCGGGTCAGGCTGAGCGCTGGGGTCGGGGGTCAATACAGCCGAAGTTGCCGGGGAGGCGGAGGCCGGCAAGCGTGCCGCCAGGTCAGCGGCCTGCGTGGTTTGCGGCAGCGGCCGCCCCGCCGCTAACCATCCGCTCAAGCCCAGTCCAGCAAGCATGACGCTGCTGACCAGCACAGGACGGACAACCCATCGACTGCCGGCCGGCTGAGTCGGCTGAGTCGGCTGAGTCGGCTGAGTCGGCTGAGTCGGTGCCGGGGTAAGGACTGCGGCCGACTCTGC
>JAXITB010000355.1:0-3390 GCA_034680305.1 Polaromonas sp.
CTCAGTGTCAGGCAGGGCGATGAAATCATCTACATCGAGCGCGCTTACAGCGAACGCTCGGGCATGCAGGTGGTCCGCGCCATTGGCGGTCGGGCGCCGCTGCACCTGACCTCCACCGGCAAGCTGTTTCTGGCGGCCGATGACGCGCCGCGGGTGCGCGCCTACGCCACGCGGACTGGACTGGCCGGCCACACGCAAAACAGCATCACGCAACTGGTCACCCTGGAGCGGGAATTGTCCAAGGCCCGGCAATACGGCGTGGCGCGCGACAACGAAGAGTTGGAGATGGGGGTGCGCTGCATGGCCGCAGGCATTTACGACGATCAAAACAAACTGATCGCGGGCTTGTCCATCTCCGCACCAGCAGACCGCCTCGATGAGGCTTGGTTGCCCAAATTGCAGGATACGGCGCGATCGATTTCAGCCGCCCTGGGCCACGCCAGCTCCAAATAAAAATCTGTGACAGGCGCTCTATTCCAGCGGGGCGCACGGGCGTGATGCCGCCAAGACGCCGGCTGTCTGATTAGCCCCGATCGGGACCGGTAGACGTGCTCAGGCCATGAGAGGCGGCCGGCCCTTTTTCCACCCAACGCTTGACCCGCTCGGCATCGCCCAGACGACTGAATTTGCCCGCCGAATCCAGAAAGACCATGATGAGTTTGCGCCCGGACACTTTGGCCTGCATCACCAAGCACTGGCCGGCCTCAGAGATGTAGCCGGTCTTTTGCAGCCCGATGTCCCATTGGGGGCTGCTGACCAAGCGGTTGGTGTTATTGAACTGCAAGGTCTGGCGGCCCAGCACGACCTGATGCCCCGACGAGGTAGACAACTCACGCAGCAAGGGGTCTGCCGAAGCGGCTTGGACCAACAAGGCGAGATCTTGAGCGCTGGACTGGTTGCGACTCGATAAACCGGTCGGCTCCACATATCGGGTGTCTTTCATGCCCAAGGCCTGCGCCTTGGCATTCATCAGGCCAACAAAGACGCTCTGCCCGCCGGGATAGGTACGCCCCAATGCGTGCGCCGCGCGATTCTCACTGGACATCAAGGCCAAATGCAACAACTCACCCCGGCTCAAACTGGCGCCCACTCGCAGCCGCGACGAACTCCCTTTTTCGGTGTCCACATCGTCCTGGGTGATGGTGATGAGCTCGTCCATGGGCAGCCTGCCTTCGCTAACGACCATGCCGGTCATCAGCTTGGTCAGCGACGCAATGGGCAACACCGCCTGATCGTTTTTGCTCAACAGCACTTCGCGAGTATCTTGATCGATGACCAACGCCACACTCGAGCGCAAGGCCAGAGGGTCCGCTACAGCATGTAGGCCAGCCAGCTGTCCAAAAGAGGGCCTTGCCGCAGGCGCAGAGGCCTGCCATTTCGAAGACTTCACGCCCGAGCCGCGCACCTGCGCCAGCTTGGTCGACCGCTGACCTGCTTTGAGCCCCGGGCGCTTTTTCTTGTCCTTGCTCTCCTGAACCTTGGCCGCCTGGACCGGCTTCTTCTGAGCCAGAACAGGCGTCACAGTGAGAGAAAAAGCCATCAGACAGCCCAATACACCACAACGGGCCAGCAGACTGCGAAAAATGGAAACGGTCATGAGGGGTTTGCTCTTGGCTGTGATCTGAACTGCCGGGAGTTTACCCAAGGTAAAAAAGTTACGCAATATCAAAAACTTGCGTCAGATTCGTAATGCGCGACGCCGCCGTCCCATTCTGACCCCAAGCCTGCAGCCCCGCCCTGACCCAAACTGAAAGCAAAACAGGGGCAAAGCCCCTGTTTGATCTCGGCAGCGAACGCTGCCCGCCCAGCTTCAACCTTGAGCGGCCACACGGTCGGCCTTGCTCTGCAATTTGTTGAGCGCACTCAAATAAGCCTTGGCTGAGGCCACCACAATGTCGGGGTCAGCACCCACGCCATTGACCACGCGACCGCTGTTTTGCAATCGGACTGTCACCTCGCCCTGGCTTTCGGTGGAGCCACTGATCGCGTTGACCGAATAGAGCACCATTTCGGCGCCGCTGTTGACATGCGCCTCGATGGCCTTGAGCGAAGCATCCACCGGGCCGTTACCCCCGGCCTGACTGCGTACTTCCTTGCCATCCACGGTAAAAACAATGGCGGCATGGGGCATCTCGCCAGTCTCGCTGCGCTGCGACAGGGACACAAAACCGTATTGCTCCTTTTCGCTGGTGACGCTTTCGTCACTGACCAAGGCCAAAATGTCCTCGTCGAAGATCTCGCTCTTGCGGTCAGCCAATTCTTTGAATCGGGCAAAGGCGCTGTTGATTTCGGTCTCGCTGTCGAGTTCCACCCCGAGATCTTGCAGTCGTTGCTTGAATGCATTGCGACCGCTGAGTTTGCCCAACACGATCTTGTTGGCGCTCCAGCCCACATCTTCGGCACGCATGATTTCGTAGGTGTCACGCGCCTTGAGCACGCCATCCTGATGAATGCCCGAAGCATGGGCAAAGGCATTGGCACCGACCACCGCCTTATTGGGCTGGACCACGAAGCCGGTGGTCTGACTGACCATGCGACTGGCCGCCACAATGTGCTTGGCATCAATGCCCACATCCAGACCGAAATAGTCGCGCCGTGTCTTGACGGCCATCACGATCTCCTCGAGCGAGCAGTTGCCGGCGCGCTCTCCCAGACCGTTGATGGTGCACTCGACCTGCCGGGCGCCACCGATCTTCACGCCGGCCAGGGACTTGGCCACGGCCATGCCGAGGTCGTTGTGGCAATGCACCGACCAGATGGCTTTGTCCGAGTTGGGAATGCGCTCGCGCAGGGTTTTGATGAATTCGCCATACAACTCAGGCACCGCATAGCCCACCGTGTCGGGCACGTTGATGGTCGTGGCGCCTTCGTCGATCACGGCCTCGAGCACCCGGCACAAAAAGTCCACCTCGCTGCGATACCCGTCTTCAGGACTGAACTCGATGTCCCCGACCAGGTTGCGCGCAAAACGCACCGATTGCCGCGCCTGCTCGAACACCTGATCAGGCGTCATGCGCAATTTTTTCTCCATGTGCAGCGGCGAGGTGGCAATGAAGGTGTGGATACGCGCCCTGCTGGCTCCTCGCAGCGCTTCGGCAGCGCGAGCGATGTCGCGGTCATTGGCGCGCGAAAGAGAGCACACCGTCGAGTCCTTGATCGCATTGGCAATGGCCTGGACCGCCTCGAAGTCGCCATTGGAACTGGCAGCAAAACCGGCCTCTATGACGTCGACCTTCAGCCGCTCAAGTTGCCGTGCAATGCGCAGCTTTTCGTCGCGCGTCATAGAGGCCCCTGGCGACTGCTCGCCGTCGCGCAAGGTGGTGTCAAAGATGATGAGTTTTTCGGTCATGACTTGGGGTCCTGTGGGGCTGAAAATGAATCGGCTGGCTC
>JAXITB010000356.1:0-3378 GCA_034680305.1 Polaromonas sp.
CCCAGAGGGAGAGGGAACAAGACATCACGTCCCCTGGAATCCACGCACTCACACCGATCCACGGGTTTTCCTCCCTCTCCCAGAGGGAGAGGGAACAAGACCGGAATGCCCGCCTGAGAGCCGCGCCCTCGCGCCGATGGCCTCTATGCCCAAGGCAGGTTGAAGACGAACAAAACGATGCCCGGGAAGAAGACGATGGCGGTGATGCGCAGCAGGTCGGAGGCCAGGAAGGGCATGACGAACTTGAAGGTTTCCTTCATCGGCACTTCTTTGGCCATGCTGTTGATGATGAACACATTCATGCCCACCGGCGGTGTGATCAGGCCGATCTCGACGACCATCAGCACGATGATGCCAAACCAGATGGCTTTGGCCTCGGTGCCCAGCCCCCCAATGTCGAGCCCCATGACGATGGGAAAGACGATCGGGATGGTCAGCAGGATCATGGACAGGCTGTCCATGATGCAGCCTAGCACGAGGTAGATGAAGATGATCAGGAAGATCACCAGCAGCGGTGGCAGTTGCAGGCCGATCACCCATTTGGCCAGCTCGGTGTTCATCTGCGTCAGGGCCAAAAAGACATTGAGCACATCGGCGCCGAGCAAGATCAGAAAGATCATGCCGGTGGCGCCAGCGGTGCCGTACATGCAGGCCAGAAAGCCTTTTTTGTCGAGGCCGCCCGAGCGCCAGGCCACCACGGCGGTGGCCACGCAGCCGATGGCCGCCGCTTCGGTGGGCGTAAACAGCCCACCGTAAATACCGCCAATGACCACCAGAAAGATCAGCAGCACCGGCCAGGTCTCGAGCAGCGCTGCGGCGCGTTCGCTCCAGCCGTGGCGAGGGCCCGCGGGCGCGTCGGCCGGACTGACGCGGGCGACGATGGCGATCACCAGCATGTAGCCGATGGCCGCAATGATGCCCGGCACAAAGGCGGCCAGAAAGAGCTTGGCGATGTTCTGTTCGGCCAAGATGGCGTAGATCACCAGGGGCACCGAGGGCGGGATGAGAATGCCCAGGGTACCGCCGGCGGCCAGGGTGGCGGTGGCAAAGCGGCCGGAATATTTGTGCGCCTTCAACTCAGGCAGGGCCACCTGACCCATGGTGGCGGCAGTGGCCAGCGAAGAGCCGCAGATGGCACCGAAGCCGGCGCAGGCGGTCACGCCGGCCATGGCCATGCCACCGCGCCAGTGGCCAATGAAGGTGTTGCCCGCCTGAAACAGCGCACGCGAGAGCCCGCCGTGGGTGGCGAACTGTCCCATCAGCAGGAACAGTGGCACCACCGACAGGTCGTAGACGGAAAACCGGGCATAGGCGCCGGTCTTGAAGTAGTTCATCAGCGGCAAGGTACCGGCCACCATGGCGTAGCCAATCGAGCCGGCCAGGAGCATGGCAATGCCGATGTGTATCCGCACGGCCAGCATCAGCAGCATGGCCCCGAACATGAGCGCGCCCCACTCGATGCCAGTCATGATGCCACCTTGCGCAGATTGACCTGCAGCTTGTATAGCGACGTCAGGCCGAGTAGGACAAAGCCCGGAATCAGGGGCAGGTAGCCCCACCAGGTGGGAATGCTCAGCAGCATGGACGCATCCATGTTGGCGCGTAGGTCCAGCATACCGAGCACGAGGCGCCAGGCCAGCAGGAAGGAAAAGAAAGCCATCACCAAGTAAGCCAGGCCGTCCAGGATGGCATTGGTCTTGACCGGTGCCTTGGCGGTAAAGAAGTCCACGATCACATGGCCGCCGATCCAGTTGGCATAAGGCAGCGCCAAGCCAACGGCGGCTGCCGTCATGACCTGCACCAGTTCGTAGTCGCCGACCAAGGCCTTGTCAAAAAGGGCGCGTCCACCGATGCTCCACAGGGACATGAAGGCCATCAAGGTGAGCATCACGCCGGACAAAACGGCCAGCACCTTGCAGCAGCGGTCTAGGAACAGGCCGTAGCCGGTGTAGCTCTCGCCTGATTCTGAAATGAGCAGATCGGCCAAAGGGCTGTCTCCATGTTTTGTTTGGATTGAGACAAAACAGGCGGGGCTTGCGCCCCGCCTTCACAGTCGGCTGAATCAGCCGACCCGCTTACTTGCTGTATTTCTGCACCAGCGCGCGAGCGTCATCGAGCATGGCCTTGCCGGCAAAGCCGCGCTTGTTCATGTCGGCCACCCACTCGTCGTCGAGGTTGTCGGTGGCTTTCTTCCAGCGATCGACTTCGGCCGCCGGGATCTGGGTGATGGTGTAGCCCGGGGTCTCGGCAAAGGCTTTGCGGCCGGGGACGTCATTGCCCTCTTGGGTGCTGCCCAAGAAAGCCGACAACTCACGACCGGAGTTCTTGTCGATCACCGCCTTGAGGTCGGCCGGCAGGGAGTCGTAACGGGCGCGGTTCATGGGCACCACAAAGAAGGTGGTGTACAGAGCGGGCGAGCCTTTGGGCGTCTCGGAGGCGAACTTGGTCAGCTCGGTGACCTTCAGGCCGGGAGCGACTTCATAAGGGATGACCGCGCCGTCGATCACGCCTTTGGACAGCGCCTCGGGCACTTGCGGCACCGGCATGCCCACCGGGGTGGCGCCCATATTGGCCAGCATCTTGGTGACGGTGGCGGTCGGGCCGCGCATCTTCATGCCGCGCAGGTCTTCGATCTTGGTGATGGGCTTGTTCTTGGTGAAGATCACGCCGGGCCCGTGCACATGCACCGCCAGCAGCTTGACGTCTTTGTATTCGTCCATGGCGTGCTTTTGCACGAAGTCCCAAGCTGCGCGGCTGGTGGCGCCGGCGTTGGTCATCATGAAGGGCAGCTCAAACACCTGGCTGCGCACAAAGCGGTTGGCGGAGTAGCCAGCCACGGTCCAAACCACATCGGCCACGCCGTCTTTGGCCTGGTCATAGAGCTGCGGGGGCGAGCCACCGAGCTGCATGGCGGGGTAGATCTGGCAGTTCAGGCGGTTGTTCGAGTCCTTGGCGATGTTGTCGCACCAGGTCTTGAGCATGGTGGTGTGCTGGATCGACTGCGGGCCCAGGAAGTGATGCACTTTCAGGGTGATGGTCTGGGCCTGGGCGGCGGTCAGACCGGTGGCCAAGGCAGCGGCCAGAACAAGGGGCTTGAGCTTCATCAGTGGTTTCCTCTTGAGGGTTTGGATGCGCTAGGTTACTGAGCCGTTTTTCAGCGCACGGCGGGGTTAACCCTGATTTGGCAGCAAATGTTGCCAAAATCTGGGCGACTCGGATCGACCGGGGCGGCTGCATGGCTCATGCCGATGCCCCGATCGTGTTGTTGCGGGCCAGTTCCAGCGCTTGCCGCAGGACCTGGCGATCGCCAATGTGATTGGCCAAAATGAGGACCAGCTTGGCCAGCAGCAGGTCGGACTGCTCGTCGCTGAGGTCGCG
>JAXITB010000357.1:0-3343 GCA_034680305.1 Polaromonas sp.
ATCATCAACCTGCCCGGCCAGCCCAAGTCCATCCAGGAAACCCTGGAGGGCCTCAAGGACAATCAAGGCCAGAGCATCGTGCCCGGCATTTTCGCTGCGGTTCCCTACTGCATCGACCTCATTGGCGGGCCGTATCTGGAAACACGCGAGACCGTGTGCAAGGCCTTTCGCCCCAAAACCGCGATCCGGCCGGCGCGCGGCTGAGCCCCATTTCGGCTCACTTGCCGACCATGCGGCTGAGCTTGTCGGCCTCGAAGTGCTCCTGACGGGCGGCGTCGGCTGGCACACAGTCGCGCTGCTGCTCAGACAACTTTTCGATCGCCTGCCAAAGCAATGCGATCTGGTGCTCCTGCGAGGCCGCGTTGTCGATCAAACCGCGCATGGCCTGTGACAAGGGATCGTCGCTCTGCGTCACCCCATAGGCCGAAAAACCCATCTGACTGGCCGCCTGCTCACGCCGCACATCCGCGTCGGCCTCGATGATGCGCGCCGGGTTGCCCACGGCGGTGGCGCCGGCTGGCACGGGCTTGACCACGACGGCGTTGGAGCCAATGCGCGCGCCCTCACCCACGGTAAACCCGCCAAGAACCTGTGCGCCCGCACCCACCACCACATTGCGGCCCAGCGTCGGGTGGCGCTTGGCCCCCTTGTACAAGGAGGTACCGCCGAGCGTGACCCCCTGATAGATCGTGCAACCGTCGCCAATTTCCGCTGTCTCGCCCACCACCACGCCCATGGCGTGGTCAAAAAACACCCGCTCACCGATTCGGGCACCCGGGTGAATCTCAATGCCGGTCAGAAAACGCGACAGGTGCGACACAAAGCGACCCGGCCATTTGAGGCCGTGGGTCCAACACCAATGAGCCAAGCGGTGCAAAACAACAGCGTGCAAACCGGGATAGCAGGTCAGTACCTCCCAGCGCGAACGAGCAGCGGGGTCGCGCTCAAGAATGCATTGGATATCGGATCGCAGACGGGCAAACATGGGCATCAGTCTAGCGGCGGGTCGGACGGGCCGCAGATCACGGCGCCTTGCCCCTGCTCGGGGTGTGACTGGCGGCGCGTGCCTTTGGCGGCCTCTTCCATGGCCCTCGCAATGCCTCTGAGGATGTGAATCTCGGGCTCGCTGGGGCGTGCGCGATTGAAAAGCTGATGCAAGCGGGGCATGAGCTTCTTGGGCGCGGCCGGATCCAAAAAGCCCACGGCAATCAGCGCCTGCTCCCAGTGCCCAAGCATGGCGGCCATCTGGGCTGCATCGGCCGCCTCCGGCCCGGGCGCTGTCTCCAACCTGTGGCTGCCCAGGCTCTGTCGCCACTCGTAGGCCATCAGTTGAACCGCAGCGGCAATGTTGAGCGAGCCATAGTCCGGCGCAGTGGGAATGCTCAAGCAAACATGACAGCGGTACACATCTTCGTTGCGCATGCCAAAGCGCTCGGAGCCAAAGACAAAGGCCACGCCACGCGGGCGTTGACTCGCGTCAGCCACAAGTGCGGGCAGATGTTCTCGTGGGCTGCGCGTCGGTGGACCGAAATCGCGCGGCGTCATGGCAGTGGCGCAGACATGGTCCATGCCCTCGAGCGCCTGCGCTAAGGTGGCCACCACGCGGGCGCGCTGGAGCACATCCACCGCGCCACTGGCCCGCTCGATCGCCTCGGGACGGGTCAGGACATCGGGCCAGCGGGGGTCCACCAGCACCAGATCGTCAAAGCCCATGACCTTCATGGCCCGAGCGACGGCGCCCACATTGCCGGCGTGGCTGGTCTGGATCAGAACAAAGCGGGTGTTCACAGCAGGTTGGCGCAAAGCGGCCATTGTCGCTTCGTCTGCCGCCAGGCCTGGGGGATCATCCCCTGCCGGTAAAATGCCGAGCTTCAGTCCTGCCACCGGTCCCCGGCCCCGGCAGCCCACCCGCTCCTTGATCCCTGCCATGTCCAGTTCCCTGCACCCCATGCTCAACGTGGCCATCAAGGCTGCGCGCGCCGCCGGCGCCATCATCAACCGCGCCGCCCTCGACGTTGAAACCGTGCGGGTGTCGGCCAAGCAGACCAACGACTTTGTCACCGAAGTCGACCATGCGGCCGAGGCGGCCATCATCGAGACGCTGTTGCAGGCCTACCCAGGGCACGCCATCTTGGCCGAGGAATCCGGCAGTGAACACGGCGCCCAGCATTCAGACTACCAGTGGATCATCGACCCGCTGGACGGCACCACCAACTTCATCCACGGCTTTCCCATTTATTGCGTGAGCATTGCCCTGGCCGTCAAAGGACGGGTCGAGCAAGCGGTGGTATACGACCCGACGCGCAACGACCTGTTTTGCGCCACCCGCGGCCGAGGCGCCTTTCTCAATGACCGACGAATCCGCGTGGCCAAGCGCAGCCGCTTGCAAGAGTGCCTGATCTCCACCGGCTTCCCCTACCGGCCCGGCGACAAACTGCGGGCCTACATGAGCATGCTCGGCGAGGTGATGAGCCAATGTGCAGGCGTGCGCCGCCCCGGTGCGGCCGCACTGGACCTGGCCTACGTCGCCGCCGGCTTCAGCGACGGCTTCTTTGAGTCCGGCCTCAAAGCCTGGGATGTCGCGGCAGGCTCCTTATTGGTCACCGAAGCAGGCGGCCTGGTAGGCAATTACACCGGCGATGCCGATTTCATGGACCACGGCGAATGCGTGGCTGGCAATCCACGCATCTATGCGCAGTTGGTCAACACCCTGAGCAAGTACAGCAAGTTCGCCGGGGTGGCCGACAAAATGGCCGTCGACAGCGCGGCCAAGTCCCAGGACGCCGAGCCGGCAGCAGCACCGGTGGCCGACAAACCCAAGTCCGTGCTCAAGGTGCGCCGGCAGGCGGACTCGGAGGCAGGCCCGTCGGCCCCATCAGCGCCCAAGCCCCTCAAGGCGCGCAGCGCACCACACAAGACCTGATCCGCCCGCCGTCGTGCCGAAGATGACATCGAGCACCCCTTCGACCCCACAGGCCGAGTCAGCCGGCGCCAAAGCGCAGACCGGAGCGACGGCGGCCGCCCACACGCCCATGATGGCCCAGTACCTGGCCATCAAAAAGGATTTTCCGGACACCCTGCTTTTTTATCGCATGGGCGACTTCTACGAGTTGTTCCATGACGACGCCATCAAGGCCGCGCAACTGCTCGACATCACCCTGACCACCCGTGGTCAGTCGGCCGGTGAGCCCATTCGCATGGCCGGTGTCCCTTACCACTCGGCCGAAGGCTATCTGGCACGACTGATCAAGCTGGGTGAATCGGTGGCCATCTACGAACAGGTCGGCGACGTGGGGGCCAGCAAAGGTCCGGTCGAGCGCAAGGTCGTTCGGGTGGTCACGCC
>JAXITB010000358.1:0-3327 GCA_034680305.1 Polaromonas sp.
AGGCTTGTGCGCCAGGTCTCCCAGCGCATAAGCCTTTTTCCGCTGGCTGGGGAAAGGCCGACAAGAGGCGGCAAATGGCCCAAACCAGGACCGACCTAGCTTCCACTCCTTGACGATTTCACCCTACGATCAATCGCACCCGGTAGCCCATGGGCTGAGCTGCGCTCAATACCTGGGTTTCAAGCCCGCCAGTCATCGACCCGCGTTGAGCTGGTACCGAAACCGGTCACCGCGCGCGACGAATTCGTTGTACATGATCGGTGTGTCTTGACCATCGTAGGACGTGATGTGTATGCGCAGCAAAGCGGCGCCCACGCTGGTATGAAGTTCCTTGGCCATCGCATCTGAGGCATTGATGGCTTCGAAATCGATGTGCGAACGCACCACGCGATAACCCAAACGTTGGTGCAGGACCTTGAGCAAATCGTTTTCGCCCAAGTTCTCTCGATGCATGGCTTGCAGCAGACCATGGCTGCCGTAACAGAGCTGAAAGGCATGCACTTCGCCATCGACCAGACGAGTGATAGAGACCCTGCTCACCGGCCCGGCCACCGGCAAGCGCAGGGCGGTGGCGACGGTCGGATCTGCCTTGATGCGTTTAATGGTCGAGACGATGCCGGTGGCCACATGCCCACGGCGACGCATGGTTTCATAAAAGCCCGACAGTGGCCCCATCTCCGACGGATGCCGTGACGCGCGGCGAACGAAGCTGCCCTTGCCGTTGACCTTCTCGATCATGTCCATCGCCTGCAGTTCCGAAAGCGCCTGACGGATGGTGACACGACTCACACCGAACCGCTTCTCAAGCGCTTCCTCCGAGGGCAGCTTGTCACCGGGCGCCAAACTGCCATCGACAATGCCCGCCTTCAAGGCGTCGCGCACTTGAGCAAAAAGCGGGATTGCTGAATCGACCTTGGCCATGACACGCAAGTCTAACGGGGCGCCATATCGGGTACGGGCCTGTTGCTTGGCTGCACAGGAGTCAGATGGTCCAGGCACGCTGCTTCCTGCAGCATAGGCTGGACCTTGGCCTTGTGTTCGGGAGCCAGAGCAGCCCACTCGCGCTGCAACCAGACGAGGCATTTGTGCTTGTAACTTTCAGCTTGACCCCGCCAAGTCAATTCATCGATCACGACCTCGAAGGACTCGACGCCAGTTTCAACCGCGCGATGATGAGCGCGCAGCAAGGGCAAGTAAAAGCGGCCAGCCAGCGCCAGCATCTCACGCACGCTGGGCTCCCAAGCGGGCTGAGGCGCCCAGTCGCCCTCTACACCCGAAGCATCGTCAAGTGACTGAGTCCACTGGAAAGTGCGGGGCGCGCGAGTGCGCATGATGGAACTGGCTGAAGGGTCCAGGGCGCACTGGCACAACTGAGCGTAGAGTCCAAAATCGGCCAGGGAAGGCCGGCCGCCGAACAGATAGGCGGTGCGTTCGAGCATGGACTCCAGAGCCGTCAGAGTGGCGAGATAGAACGATGCCAGCAACTGATGACCGCCATCGGTAGTCACCATCGCCTCGCGCTTAGAGGTCTGTCGCCGTGTGAATTTGGCCACCAGGGCCTCCAGTTCGGGCCGAGCCATGGCCCCGAGCCAGCCTGAAAGCTGCCGCGTCGCACAGAAGGTCCGGTCAAACTCTGACCCCCAACGCATGTCAAACATGGCCGCCACCAAAAGTTCATCGGCCATGTCTTCAATCAGGTGGCTAAGGAAGGCGACGGACGGGTCATCCGGCAGCACCGAGCGCTGCCCCGGATGACGCTTTTCAAGTTCGTAGATGAGCGGCGTACTGTCGGCGTGGTAGCTGCCATCGGGATATTGCAGCACGGGGATCATGCCCTTGCCGGCCTGTCTCAATTCACCCTGGCTGCCAAGGTAGCCGCTCGGGACGATCCACAGGTGCGCAAGTCGGCGGTAGCGCAACAAGGCTCGCATTTTCAGCGAATAGGGGGAACCTGGACCACCCAGCAGGCGGTAGGTCACAGGCTGTAGCAGGTCGGTTTGCATCAGGCGTTCTCCGCGTGTCGACAGACAAAAGATCGACAGGCTGTATTTACCTATGATAATAGCTTGCCGTATACTCGGATCGACTTTTTACCGTCGACCTCGCAAGATGCCCGAAGCCATCGCCTCGCCTGTCACCGCATTGATGCGCCCTCGCTCGATCGCGGTCATCGGGGCATCGACGCAGCCCCACAAAGCCGGTGGTATGCCGGTACGCCTGTTGCTTGAGCACGGCTATACAGGCCTGGTGGTCCCGGTTCACCCCAGCGCCAGTGAGATCCAAGGTTTACCGGCCATCGCTTCTCTGCGTGAGGCCTCGCAAGCGATCGATATGGCCATCGTCTGCGTACCGCAGGCGGCAGTGCGTCAGGCGATCGCCGACTGCGTGGCATGCGGCGTCAAGGCGGCGGTGCTGTTCACCGGCGGATTCGCTGAGGCCGGCGACCAAGGCCTGGCCGAGCAAGACGAAATTGTCCAGCTGGCCGCTCATGGCGGGATGGCTTTGCTGGGGCCCAACTGTCTGGGCGCGATCAACCTGCGCGAACGCATGTTCGCCACCTTTTCCCCGGCGACCCTCAGGGGCATGCCTCCGCTCGGAGGCATCGGGCTGGTCAGCCAGAGCGGCGCCTTCGGGGCATATGCCTATGTACTGGCGCGCCGCCACCAGTTGGGCCTGTCACACTGGGTGACTACCGGCAACGAGGCCGGGATTCAGGTGGCCGACGTCATCGAATGGCTGGCCGAAGATCCCGATACCCGGGTGATCCTGGCCTATCTGGAGGGCTGCAAGGATGGCCCGCGCCTGGTCCGGGCGCTGCGCGCCGCCCTGGCCGCGGGCAAGCCAGTGGTCATCACCAAGGTGGGCCGCACCAGCTCTGGCGCCAGAGCAGCCATGTCACACACAGCTGCCATTGCTGGCGAAGACGCGGTCTTTGACGCCGTCTTCGACGAATGTGGGGCCATCCGCGCCAACACCATAGAGGACTTTTTCCGCTACGGCCAGCTGTTCGCGACAGCACCAGTGCCTCATAACGACGCTGTGGCCATCATCACGGGATCGGGCGGCGTGGGCACACTGATGGCAGACCGCGCAGATGACCTGGGGCTGCAATTGCCACCCTTTACCCAGGGTGAGTCGCTTCAGGTCACCGAACAGGCATCCCTTGCCACCACAGGCAACCCGATCGATGTGACCGGCCAGGTCGTGGGCAATCCTCGGGTATTGGAAGTGGCCTGCGAAATTGCAGCAGACAGCGGCCGCTACGGCAGCATCGCCCTGTTCACTGCGGCCGGAGCCCTGTCACCCGCATTTTGGCCAACGCTAGAA
>JAXITB010000359.1:0-3325 GCA_034680305.1 Polaromonas sp.
ATGCCTTCTTCCGTGACCCGAAAGTGGCCCACAAGTTGCTGGCTCAGTTGCTGCCCACCGCCGAAGGCCGGGCCGAGCCCGACCGTCGCCGTGCGCGTGTACGCGATGCGCTGCAGCCCAAGCGGGCGGAGCGCACCCTGGCGCAGCCTCAGGCCAAAGACCGCGAGTTCGAGTTCGACGCCACCATGACGGCCAGTGACCTGCAGCGGCTGCGACATGCCGACTTCAACAGTCTGTCGGCCGACGAATACGCGCTGGTCGAACGGCTGGCCCGCGACATTGCCTTGCCCCTGCCCGAACTGCCCTCGCGGCGCATGCGGCCGGGCTGGCGCGGCGCGCGACCGCACTGGCCGGGGGTGATGCGGCTGGCGGCCCGTCACGGGGGGGAGTTGCTGGCGCTGCCGCGCCTACAGCGACGCACCAGCGCTTTGCCCTTGATGGTGTTGGTCGATGTCTCAGGCTCAATGGAGCGGTACGCGCGCCTGCTGCTGGCTTTTTTGCACGCGGCCACACGCGCCCACCGCCGGCGTGATGTGCTGGCCTTCGGCATGGACCTGACCGATCTCAAGGCGGCTTTCGCCCAGGCCGACACCGATGCCATGTTGGCGCATGCCAATGCGGCCATCACCGACTATGCCGGGGGCACCCGCCTGGGGCACAGCCTGGCCCAACTGCGTCAGCGCCATGCGCGTCGCCTGATCGGTCGGCGCACGGTGGTGATGCTGATCACCGATGGACTCGACACCGGCGAGCCCGAGGCGCTCACGCAAGAGCTGCAGTGGTTGCGGCTGCACAGCCGGCGCCTGCTCTGGCTCAATCCGCTGATGCGTTTTGAAGGCTATGCCCCGCTGGCCCGGGGGGCTGCGGTGCTGCACAGTCATGCCCACGCCATGCTGGCGGTGCACAATCTGAGTCGCTTGCAGGAGCTGGCGGGCAGTCTGGCCCGCCTTTTGCGCGCCTGAGCCGGCCCGGGCGCTGGCCCTGTTGCAAAATCAAATTATTCTTTTTATTCATCAGCACAAGGACGATTCATCATGGAGATGCAAGCCACCCGCGCATTGGGCGTGACGCAGCAGCAGGCCTGGCAGGCCCTGAATGATCCAGAGGTGCTCAAGCTGTGCATTCCGGGGTGCGACAAGGTCGAGGCCACGGCCGACAACGAATACGACATCGGCATGGCCCTGCGCATCGGGCCGGTGTCGGCCAAGTTCAAGGGCCACATCAGCCTGAGTGACATCGTGCCGCCGGCCAGCTACCGCATCAGCTTTGAAGGCCAGGGCGGCCCGGCCGGCTTTGGCAAGGGCCAGGCCCAGGTGCAGTTGACGCCCAGCGCCAGTGGCTGCGAGCTGGCCTACACCGTGAGCGCCTCGGTCGGCGGCAAGGTGGCCCAGCTCGGTCAGCGCCTGATTGACGGCGCGGCCCGCTCGCTGGCCGAAGACTTTTTCAGGCGTTTTGACGAAGAGATGCAGCGCCGTCATGGTGTGATGGAGGCGGCTGCCGACGCGCCTGCCGCATCGGCCGCTGGCCCGGCTGCCCCGTCGGTGCTGCTGCCGGCGGTGCTGGCCGCGGGCGCGGGTGCGGCGGCCATGGTGCTGCTGATGGGCCTGATCTGGTTGAGTCGCTGAACCGAGGCCGTCATGGAAAACCTCGATGTCATGGTGCTGCGCACCCTGCGCGATTGGCGGGCTGCCGGCCGCCGCGCCCTCATGGCCACGGTGGTGCGCACCTGGGGCTCATCGCCCCGTCCGGTGGGTTCGATCATGGCCTTGTGCGAAGACGGCGCGGTGGTTGGCTCGGTGTCGGGCGGCTGCATCGAGGACGACCTGATCTATCAGTACACCCAGGCCTACAAGGGCGCTGGGCAGGACGCCGACGGCCGGGCCATCCCGGTGGGCGCGCCGCGCTTCATCAAGTACGGGGTCAGTGCCGATGAGGCCCACCGTTTCGGCTTGCCCTGCGGCGGCACGCTCGAGCTGTTGCTTGAGTTCGATCCATCGACCGATGCGTTGGCGCAGTTGGTGCAGGCCCTGGAGGGCGGGCAGTTGATGCAGCGCACCGTCAGGCTGGCCGACGGGCTCGTCACGCTCAGTCCGACCGCCATGCCGGCCGAGTTGGTCTTGGGTGAGCATGAACTGGTCAACACCTTTGGGCCCGAATACCGCATGCTGCTCATCGGCGCCGGCCAGCTCACCGAATACCTGGCCACCATGGCCTTGTTTTCTGGCTTTGCCGTCACAGTGTGTGACCCGCGCGAGGAATACCGGGGTGCCTGGTCGGTCGCTGGTGTGCAATTGAGCAGCGAGATGCCTGACGATGTGGTCACCGCTTTTCGCGCCGACCGGCGCAGCTGCGTCATTGCGCTCACCCACGACCCCAAGCTCGACGATCTGGCCTTGCTCGAGGCTTTGAACACCGACGCTTTTTATGTGGGCGCCATCGGTTCGCGGCGCAACAACGATGCGCGCCATCAGCGCATGATCGAACACTTTGGTCTCACGCCAGCGCAAATTGAACGCCTGCGCGGGCCCATCGGCATTTACATCGGCAGCAAGACGCCGGCCGAAATTGCCGTGTCCATCATGGCCGAGGTGTTGGCGGTCAAAAACAGCGTGACGCTGCCTCGCGACATGCAGGTGGCCCACGCCAAGAACGAGCGGGCGGTTCAGCACAACGATCCGGGCGTGCTGGTCTGCGGCGTACGCCCCTGAGCT
Source organism: Polaromonas sp. (assembly GCA_034680305.1). Lineage (GTDB taxonomy): Bacteria > Pseudomonadota > Gammaproteobacteria > Burkholderiales > Burkholderiaceae_C > Polaromonas. The sequence continues at coordinate 2,712 of JAXITB010000359.1, forward strand.
GCGTCATTTTCAGGCCGACCACCAAGCCACGAGCTTCAGCCCCAGCCAGGTCAGCAGCAATGAGCCGACCAGGTGGGCCAGGGCAGTCAACAGGGCCAAGCCCAGCCGGCCTTCGATCAGATCTGTGACCACCTCGGCTGAAAAGGTCGAGAAGGTGGTCAGCCCACCCAGAAAGCCGGTGACCAGCAGCAGACGCCACACCGGATCGAGCTCGGGCCGGGCATTGAGCGCTCCGATGGCCACGCCCACCAAAAAGCCGCCGATCAAGTTGGCGGCCAAGGTGCCCCAGGCCATCAGGCCCCCGTGCGAAAGCCAAAGCCCAAGTTGCCAGCGCGCCAGTGCGCCGAGACTGGCGCCGATACAGATGGCAAGGGCTGTTGGCATGATGCATTGATTCTAGGTGGGCGCCCTCGTGGCACTTCGGCGCTGTGCGGCAGCGCCGTCCCTGCGGGAGCCGCGCCCTCGCGGCGCTGCATCTGTGTTTCTCCCCCTCCCTCTGGGAGAGGGTCGGGGTGAGGGCATGAACCTTCAAGGGCCCATCGCGCCGAGGGCGGTGCTCCCACAAGCTCTCAGCAAGCCGGGATCGAAGGAGTGGGAGCCGCGCCCTCGCGGCG
>JAXITB010000360.1:0-3305 GCA_034680305.1 Polaromonas sp.
CAGAACCTTCAAAAAAGGCAGACGATCAACGCAGCGGTGAGGCGTACATCAGGCCGCCCTTGTTCCACTGGTTGTTAAGACCGCGTGGCAGGTTGATGGAGGTCTTGGGGCCGACGTTGCGCTCGAAGAGCTCACCGTAGTTGCCCACCGCCTTGACCGCGCGGTAGGCCCATTCCTTGTCGAGGCCGAGCAGCTTGCCGGTGTCTTCGGTGGTGCCCAGCAGACGCTGCACGACCGGATCGGTGGTGCTGGTCTTGAGTTGATCGACGTTGCCCTGCGTCACGCCATACTCTTCTGCTTCGAGCAAGCCATAGATGGTCCACTTGACAATGGCAAACCACTCATCGTCACCACGGCGCACCATGGGGCCCAGGGGCTCTTTGGAAATCAGCTCCGGCAAGATCACATGGTCAGCCGGGGTCTTGGCTTCCTTGTTGCGAACCGAAGCCAGGCCCGAGGCGTCGGTGGTGTAAGCCACGCAGCGGCCCGAGAAGTAAGCGCCAGTGGCGGCCTCGACCTTCTCAAACACCACCGGCTTGATACCCAGATTGTTGGCGCGCGAGAAGTCCGTCATGTTCTTCTCGGTGGTGGTGCCGGATTGGACGCACACGGTCTGGCCCTTGAGTTGCTTGGCACTCTTGATCTTGCTCTTGACCGGAACCATGAAACCCTGGCCGTCGTAGTAGGTGACCACGGTCTGATGCAGACCCAAAGAGCCGTCGCGGGTCAGGGTAAAGGTGGTGTTGCGCGACAGGATGTCGATCTCACCGGATTGCAGGGCGGTGAAACGTTGCTGCGCATTCAGGGGCACATATTTGACCTTGCTGGCATCGCCCAAAACAGCGGCAGCGACGGCCTTGCACATGTCGACATCCAGACCGGTCCAGTTGCCGCCGGAATCGGCCGCTGAAAAGCCGGCCAAGCCCGTGTTGACGCCGCAGACCACCTGGCCACGCTGCTTGACCGCGTCGAGGGTTTTGCCGGCATGGGCGGGGGCCAGAACAGCCAGCGTCAGGCTGGCGGCGGCCAGGGCCTTCAAGCCCTGTTTGGAAGTCAGATGAAACACGGCGATTCTCCTGTGAAAAGACGATGGATGGCCTGCAAATGCAGGCCAGAGCCGGGATGCTAAACGAAACTGCAGCCCCGGACCGGTCGATATCCGACCATGCCCCTAGGACTAACCCGGGTGCAGGCCCTGTCTATGCGGCCAGCACATGGGCTTATGCGCACCGCAGCATGAAGCCAGGCCAGCCAGGCGACCTCAGACCGCCTCGGTGCAGACCCGCACCACTTCGGCGCCATAGGCCTGCAACTTTTTGGTGCCCATGCCGGCAATGCCCTCGAGCGATCGCAGCTCCTGCGGGTTGCGCTGCGCAATGGCGCGCAAAGTGGCATCATGAAAAATAACGAATGCGGGCAAATTGTGCTCACGGGCCACCTCGGCACGCCAGGCCTTCAGGCGCTGAAGGCGCTCCAGCGCCCCGGCGTTGAGGCTGGCCTCGGCCAGGCCGCGCGCCGAGGTGCGCGACTGCCGTGATCGGGCCTGTGCCGGCTGCACCCGGCTTTCCCGCAGCAGCAGCTGATCCTGGCCCACCAACAAGCTGCGCGCCGCTGGCAGCAGACTGAGCGTGCTCATGCCCTCGCTGTCGACCCGCACCATATTGCGCGCGATCAATTGACGCAGCACGGCGCGCCACTGCGATTCGCCCAGATCGGCGCCGATGCCAAAGGTGGACAAGCGCTCATGGCCGTACTGCTTGACCTTGTCGGTGACCTTACCGCGCAAGATGTCCATCAGGTGACCGGCGCCAAAATTGAGGCCGCTGGCCTGCTGCACCCGATAGATGCAGCTGAGCAATTTGCGCCCCGCTTCGGTGCCATCCCACAGCTGCGGCGGGTTCAGACAGTTGTCGCAATTCATGCACGGCGCGCTGGCCTCCCCGAAATAGCCCAGCAATCTGACCCGACGACAACCTGTGCCCTCGGCCATCGCCAGCAGGGCATCGAGCTTGCTGCGCATGACCTGCTTGTAGTCTTCACCGGCCACCTCACCGGCGTCGATCATGCGGCGCTGGTTGACCACATCCTGCAAGCCGTAGCTCATCCAGGCATCGGCGGCCAGGCCATCGCGGCCGGCGCGGCCAGTCTCCTGGTAGTAGCCCTCGATGTTCTTGGGCATGTCCAGGTGAGCCACAAAGCGCACATCGGGCTTGTCGATGCCCATGCCAAAGGCGATGGTCGCCACCATGACCAGGCCGTCCTCGCGCAGGAATCGGTCCTGCCGCTGCTGGCGCAGGCCGGTGTCCAGGCCGGCGTGATAGGCCAGCGCCGGCACCCCGGCGGTCTGCAGTTGTTCGGCCACCTCCTCCACCCGCCGCCGGGACTGGCAATAGACGATGCCGGCCTCGCCCTCATGCTCAGTCTGAATGAACCTCAGCAACTGGCGCATCGGCTCGGTCTTTTCAACAATCGTGTAACGGATGTTGGGCCGGTCAAAGCTGCTGACAAACTGACGCGCCCCCTCCAGGCGCAGGCGCTCGATCATGTCCTGCCGGGTGATCGCATCGGCGGTGGCCGTCAAAGCCACCCGGGGCACCTGGGGAAACTGCTCATGCAGGAGGGACAGGCCCCGGTATTCGGGCCGAAAGTCATGACCCCACTGGCTGACGCAATGGGCCTCGTCAATGGCAAACAGGCTGAGCAGGCCGCGCTCATGCAGACCCGCAAGCAGACCCAGCATGCGCGAGGTGTTCAAGCGCTCGGGCGCCACATAGAGCAAAGTCAGCTCGGCCCGCTGCAAGCGGGCCTGCACCTGCTGGGCCTGCTCCAGGCTCAGGCTCGAATTGAGAAAGGCGGCAGAGACGCCCGCCTCAAGCAAGGCGCCCACCTGATCGTGCATGAGCGCGATCAGCGGCGAGACCACAATGGTCACACCCTGCCCGGCCCGATGACGCGCAATGGCCGGGATCTGATAGCACAAGGACTTGCCGCCGCCGGTGGGCATGAGCACCAAGGCGTCACCGCCGCCAATCACATGGTCGATGATGCCTTGCTGCGGGCCACGGAAAGCGTCGTAGCCAAAGACCTCGCCCAGGATCTCCAGCGGCTGGACCGCCGTCATGGCCTCAGGGCGATCCAGGCCTTCACATCTGCTCCCAGGGAAGGCCCTCAAAACGCCAGCCCGACTGGCTCGAGCGTTTGAAGTGTTCGTCCAACTCGCCCTCAAAGCCATGCACCACATGGGCCACTTCGGCAAAGCCAGCGGCCTCCAGCGCTGCGCCCGCATCGAGCGTGCGCTGACCCGA
>JAXITB010000361.1:0-3297 GCA_034680305.1 Polaromonas sp.
CCTTGGCCGCCGCCGCGCAGCAGGGGGTGTACCTGACCGAGGATTACCAGCTCATTGACGAGCACAAGGGCCAGCGCCTGGCACCGCCACTCAAGCCGCTGGTGCCGATGACCCCTGAAGAAATCGCTCGACTGCGCAACTGGTCGCCCGCCGAGATGGCCGCTCGCGTGGTGCGCGGCGATGCCCTGGCATGGTCCACCCACGGCCTGCTGGACTCCGCCCTGGCCGGTTGCGGAGGGCAACTGGCCCCGGTGATCGGCCTGGGCATGACCCAGGACCGCAACAGCCAAGCCCCTGTGGCCAATGCCCACACCTTGTCCATCGAGTGGCTCTCTTTGCCGCCGGGCGGGCGCGTCAGCCGTCACCGCCTGGCAGAAAAGCAGGTGCTGATCGCCGTAGAGGGCGATCTGCGCGTGGAGGTGGGCAGCGGCGAGATGCAGGCCGAGATGGCGCTGCGAGGCACAGACAGCGCCTGGGACAGTTACGCCTTGCCGGCCGATGTCTGGCGCAGCCTGCGCAATGTCGGCAGTGCTCAAGCCCGTGTGCTCGTGCTCACCAGCGGAGACCACCGCAAGCGCATCGAGTGGGCGCCCGAGGTCGTGGCTGCCGCCACGCAAGCGGGCTGGGCCATTGACGCCAATGGTTTTGTCGCGCCCAAGTGTTTTGTTGATCGTGCCCAGAGGTGAACCAGCCATGAACTCCCGAATCCCTTTTGACGACCGCCTGCGCGGCATGCTGCGTAGCGGCGAGCGCCTGCGCGGCATCTTCAATTCTTTATCTTCTCCAGCGATCGTCGAGATGTGTGCCTTTGCCGGCTTTGATTTCGTGGTCATTGACAACGAACATGGCAGCGCCGACCTGCAGACCACGGAGAACATGCTGCGCGCCGCCCGCGCCAGTGGCATCGTGCCTCTGGTGCGCTGCCTGCCGCATGACATCCCTCGCTTGTTGGACATGGGGGCCAGCGGCATACAGGTGCCGATGGTCAGTACGCCGGAGCAGGCTCGCGATCTGGTCGATCGGGTGCGCTACCCCCTGCCCGGCGGTGCCGGCGGCCATCGGGGCAGCGCGTTCAGCACGCGGGCGGCGGGTTACGGCGCTTATGGGGGCCCTTCCCACACGCAGCGCTCCAACGACGGGGTGGGCTTGGTGGTCATGATTGAAACGCCAGAGGGCGTGGCCAACGCCCATGCCATTGCCAGTGTGCCGGGTGTCGACGCCGTGTTCATTGGGCCTAACGATCTGGCTCACGCCATGGGACACGAGAACCGCTGGGCTGACCCGCCGGTGCAGGCCGCCATCGACAGCGCGCTGCGCGATGTCGCACGCGCAGGCATTTGCCCCGGCATCTTGGCCTTCAGTCAGGCCGAAGAGGAGCGCTATGCCGCTGTCGGCGCACGCTTTTTCTGCACTGTGGCGTCGGCGGTCATCACCCAGGCCTTGGCTCAGGCCGCCCGTCGTGGCGATCCTGCCCCCGCTTCGGCCCGATCCGCTTACTGAGACAACCTCCGTTTCCTTTTTTCCCGACCCTCAATATCACTTAACAGGAGATGACGATGCAAAGAAGAGCATTGATGCAATGGATGGCTGCAGCGGGAATCGTCCCTGGCGCGGCCTACGCCCAGACCACGGCGGCGCTGCGCCCGGGCAAGCCCTTTGCGGGCACCACCGTGAATGTGTTGTCCGTGGTGGCGCCGCAGTTCAGCGCGCATGAGGCCAGGTTGCCTGAATTCGAGGCCCTGACGGGCATCAAGGTCAAGTATCAGTACGTGCCCTTTGCCAGCATGCGTGAAAAACTCACGGCCGAGTTGGTGGCCAAGACAGATCAGTACGATGTGCTCAGCGTGATGGATGTCTGGGGCCCCTCGCTGTACAACCTGTTCGATCCGCTCAACGACCGCATCGCTGAGAAGAAGATTGACATGGCGGCGCGCTATCCCTTCGCGCACCTGCGGGCTGCGCGCGATGGCAACGGCAACGGCAAAAACATCCTGGGCTTTCCCCTGCGCGGCCACGTCCAGCTGATGTTCTATCGCAAGGATGTGTTCAACCGATTGGGCTTGAAGCCGCCGGAAACCTGGGACCAGATGGTCGACGTCGGCCGACAGATCCAGTCCAAGACCGACATGGCCGGTGTGGCCATGTATTACGGCAAGACCTCGGGCCAGAATCTGATGATCTGGTTCAACTACCTGTGGGGCATGGGGGGTGAACTGCTCGATGCGAAGGGCCAGCCCGCCTTCAATTCGCCGCAGGGCGTGGCCGCGACCCAGGCCTATGTGGACGTCCTGCTCAAGCACAAGGTGGCGCCCGTCGGATCGGCCACCTTCAACGAGACCGATGCGGTCAATTCGGTGGCTCAAGGCAAGAGCGCGATGGTGCCGGTGTGGTGGTGGCGCTATGCCGGCCTCGTCGATCCCAAGACCTCCACGCTCAAGTCGGACCAGATCGGCTTTGCGCCCCTGCCTTCCATGCCGGGACGCGAGGCGACGACTTACACCAATACCTGGTTCTACGGGATCAACCGCAACAGCAAGCAAAAGAATGCGGCCATGGAGTTTCTGACATGGCTGAGCGACCCGGCACTCGAGCGCTCGGTGCTGCTGGATCGGCGCCTCAATGAGGTGGTGGCCATGCAGACGTCCAACCTGATCGACGGCGACGTCAATCTGCGCTTTGGCGGCATGCACCTGTTCGGCGCGCAGGCGCTCAAAGGCGCACGCGGTACGCCGCTGTTTGCGCAATGGCCTCAGGTCAGTGACATCCTGGAGGCCACCATCAGCGAGATCGTGGCCGGTCAGGTCACGGTCAAGGCTGGCCTGGACGCCGCAGCGGCCAAAGCCCGTCGCGCCCTGCGCGCCTGATGCCCATGCTGCGCCGGGTTCCCCTGCATGTCTGGTTGCTGACCCCGGCGCTTGCCTTTGTGGCGGCCATGGCGCTGTTCCCGCTGGGCTACTCCCTGCTGCTGAGTTTTCGCAGCTGGAAGTTGGCCCAGCAGGACACGCCGGGTCAATGGCTTGGGCTGGACAACTACTGGAACCTGCTCAGCGACGATCCTGAGTTCCTGGATTCTGTCTGGGCGACCTTGGTGTTTGTCAGTGCAGACGTGGGGGTGACCCTGTTGTTGGCACTGGCGGCGGCTTTGCTGCTCCAGCGGGAGACTCGTCTGAACAGCCTGGCCAGAGTGCTCTTGATTTTGCCCTTCGTGATGAGTCCGGCGCTGATCGGGGTGTCCTTCCGCTTCTTCCTGAACCCGGAGTTCGGCGTCGGCCATCACCTGGTGGGCTGGGTCTTCCC
>JAXITB010000362.1:0-3285 GCA_034680305.1 Polaromonas sp.
CGACGAAACCGCCCTGACCCTGAGCGTGCAGGTGCTCGAGCAAACCCGCGCCGATTGGGCCGCACAGGGCCAGACCTACGAGGCCACAGCCGGCGAGTTGCTGGTCGAGCGCATGGTCAAACAACACCGCCGAGGTGGCCGGGCCGCCGGCGGCGGCTTCTACGACTACCCGGCGGGCCAGGCCAAGCATCTGTGGCCCGGCCTGCGCGACTTGTTTGAGTCGGCGGCCCATCGCTGGGATATCAAAGAGATCCAGGACCGCTTGCTCTACCGCCAGGCGGTGGAGACCGCGCGCTGCCTGCACGAAGGCGTGCTGGGCACGGTGCACGAGGCCAACATCGCTTCCATCTTCGGCATCGGCTTTCCGGTCTGGACCGGCGGCGCCCTGCAATTCATCTATCGCCAAGGTGTCAGCCAATTCGCGCAGCGCTGCGCTGAGTTGGCCGATCGGCATGGCGCGGGATTTAAACTGGATCAATCAGTGATCACCTGCTTGCAAGCCCACCGGCCGAGTTGGTGAGCCACGGCCAGCCGAACACTCTGGCGCCTTCAACTGCCGAATCTAGGATCCATCGATGGGACGACTCCAAAACAAGGTCAGCATCATCACCGGTGCCGCACAGGGCATCGGGCTGGCCACCGCTCTCAAATTCGCACAGGAAGGCGCCATCGTGATGGTTTGCGACCTCAAGCAGAGCGCAATTGATGAGGCGGTGGCCGCCTGCCGACAGGCCGGCGCGCAGGCCGAAGGCTTTTTGATGGACGTGACCGACCGCGATCAGGTCGATGCGGTGGTGGCGCGCGTGCGTGAGCGCTATGGTCGCATTGATGTGCTGGTCAACAACGCCGGCATCACCCAGGACGCCCGCTTGGTCAAGATGACGCAGGCGCAATTTGATCGGGTGATCGATGTCAACCTGCGCGGGGTGTTTCACTGCGCGCAGGCCGTGGCCGAGGGCATGACGGCCCAGGGCAGTGGGGTCATCCTCAATGCCAGCTCGGTGGTGGGCATCTATGGCAATTTCGGGCAAACCAACTATGCGGCCACCAAGTTCGGTGTCATTGGTTTTACCAAGACCTGGAGCCGAGAACTCGGCCCCAAGGGCGTGCGGGTCAACGCGGTGGCACCCGGCTTCATTCAGACGCCCATCTTGGCGAGCATGCCCGAAGAGGTACTCAAAGGCATGGAGGCACGGGTGCCGCTCAAACGCCTGGGCCAGCCGGAGGAAATCGCCAATGTGTACGCCTTCCTGGCCAGTGACGAGGCCAGCTATGTCAATGGGGCGGTGATTGAAGTCTGTGGCGGGATGACGGTTTAAGGAAAAGACAGACAGACACATCAGCCATGGGTACCGAATCGAGCAGCAGCCAGGCCCGCCCGCAGTCCGCGTCGGCCACAGAGGCCCACGCCAGCGCCGAGACGGTCGCGCCGCGATCGGTGCGCGAGCTCTTCCTGGCTTTCAGCTGGCTGGCCCTGCAAGGTTTTGGCGGCGTGCTGGCGGTGGCACAGCGCGAGCTGGTCGAGAAAAAACGCTGGCTGACGCGCGAAGAGTTCACCCAGGAATGGGCTGTGGCGCAAATCATGCCAGGCCCGAACGTGATCAACATGGCCATCGTGCTCGGTGGGCGGCATTTTGGCTGGCGCGGCGCACTGGCCTCGGTGGCAGGCATGTTGACGGTGCCGATGCTCATCGTCTGCAGCCTGGTCAGCCTGTATGGCCAGGTTGATCACCACCCTGCCGTGGCCGGCGCGCTGCGCGGCATGGCGGCGGTATCGGCGGGCCTGATCACCGCCACCGGCATCAAGCTCATCGCCGGCCTGCGCGGCAATGTGCTCGGGTCCCTGGCCTGCCTGCTGCTGGGGGGACTGTGCTTTATCGCCATGGCCTGGCTGCGCCTGCCCCTGGCCTGGGTGCTGCTGGCGCTGGGCGCCGCCGGCATGGCCCTGGCCTGGCGCCGACTTGAACCCTGAGGCGGCCCAGCGATGATCACCCTGACATCCATCGACTGGCTGCAGTTGCTGCTGCACTTTGGCATGCTGTCACTGCTGGGCGTCGGCGGCGCCATCACCACTTTGCCCGAAATGCACCGCTATCTGGTCGATCGGCAGCAGTGGCTGCTCGATGAGCAGTTCAACGTGAGCGTGGCGCTGGCACAAGCCTCGCCTGGCCCCAACATTTTGTTTGTGGCCCTCATGGGCTGGCATGTCGGACTCAACGCCGGCGGCGGCTGGCTCGCCCCCATGGGCGCCCTGCTCACCTTAGCCGGCATCATGGTGCCCAGCTCCCTGCTGATGTATGCCACCGGGCAATGGCTGCACCGCCACCGTCAGATGCGGCTGATCCGAGCCTTCAAGCAAGGCCTGGCACCAACTGTCATTGGCCTGCTCATTGCCACCGGCACCATCATGGCCACCGCCGGTGCCGCGACGCCGGGGCAATGGCCCGTGTGGCTGATTGCGGCTGTGGCCACGCTGCTGGTGTGGCGCACGCGCATACACATCTTGTGGCTGCTGGCTGCTGGCGCCCTGATCGGCGCTTTCGTGCTGGCCTGAAGGGACGGCTCAGCGGCGCTGGCGCAAGGCCTCGTACAGGCAAACGCCGCTGGCCACCGACACATTGAGGCTTTCGACCGCCCCGCGCATGGGGATGCTCACCAGTTCATCACAACTCTTGCGAGTCAACTGGCGCATGCCCTGACCCTCAGCGCCCAGCACCAGGGCCACAGGTTGGCGCAGATCGGTGTCGTGAATCGACTGCGGCGCATCGTCGCTGGTGCCCACGCACCAGATGTTGCGCTCCTTAAGTTCACCCAGGGTGCGCGCCAGATTGGTCACCATGAAGTAAGGCATGGTCTCGGCCGCCCCACTGGCCACCTTGGCCACCGTGGCATTGATGCCCGCCGCATGGTCTTTGGGCGCGATGACGGCATGCGCGCCAGCCCCATCGGCTACCCGCAGGCAGGCACCCAGATTGTGTGGATCGGTCACGCCGTCGAGCACCAGCAGCAGGGGCACCTGGGCGTCGGCCTCCAGTTGTTCGAGCAATTCATCGAGCGAGCGGGACTGCTGTATCGGATGCACCCGGGCCACCACGCCCTGGTGTCCGTGGCTGCCGCACATCTTGGCCAAACGCAGGCCGTCGGACTCGATCAGCCGCACCCCGGCTTCGCGGGCCCGATCTATGAACTGGCGCATGCGGGCATCTCGGCGCGAGGCGTCAAAAAACACCTCGATCACCGATGCAGGCGCGGTCTTGATCCGCACGCCCACCGCATGAAAACCAA
>JAXITB010000363.1:0-3272 GCA_034680305.1 Polaromonas sp.
CGGCGCTTTTTCTGGCTTCTTATTCGCCCTGGCGCGCAAGGCGCTGACCTGGCAAAACCTGAAGGTCGTGTTGCTGGACTCGGCCAAGACCACGGCCACCATCTTCGTGCTACTGATCGGCGCAATGGTGTTTTCCAACTACGTCGACATGGCCGGGGTACCACGTGCGCTGGGCCAGTGGGTGGGCGGCGCAGGACATGCCCCGATTGTGGTGATTCTCTTCATCATCGTCATCTACCTGGTTCTGGGTTGCTTCCTGGACTCCATGAGCATGTTGTTCCTCACGGTGCCGGTGTTCTATCCCATCGTCGCTGCCCTGGGCTACGACCTGGTGTGGTTCGGCATCTTGGTGGTCACGATGGTGGAGATCGCACTGATCACACCACCGGTGGGCTTGAATGTGTTCGTGCTCCACCAAGTGCAGCCCGACATTTCGACGCGCACCATCTTTCGAGGCGTAATGCCTTTTGTGTCCGCAGACGTGTTGCGGGTGAGCCTGCTGGTGGCGTTCCCGATGATCGCACTGTGGCTGCCCGGTTTCATGGGCTGAAGCGGCGACGCCAGGCCTGAAGGCACCTTTCTGTATTTCTATGGGGCAGTTTAAAAAAGCCGAAGTTCGCGATGCCATCTTGCGCTCGGCCAAGGCCTTATTCGCAGAGCATGGCTACTTCAATACCAGCCTGCCACGGATCGCGGCCGGGGCGGGAACCTCTACGGCCAACGTTTACGTTTACTTCAAATCTAAGGTCGAAATCCTCTACGAGATCTACGATCCTTGGCTGCGAGCGCGCATTTCGCAACTGGCGACCGAAAGCAGTGACATTGCTGACCCACTTGAGCGGCTCAAGCATGTGCTGCGTACCTTCTGGCGCGACATTCCTCGCGAGGATGGTGGCTTTGGCAACAACATCATCCAGGCCATCTCGGCCGTGGGCGCCGAGCAGGGCTATCGCCCCACGCTGCTGCGCTGGATGGAGGCGCACATGCAGACGCTGGTACTTGATTGCCTGCCTGCCTCTCGGCGGACGCTGTTCGAGGGCACCCAGCTCGGGCACTTCCTGGTCATGGCTTTTGACGGCTACATTGTTTATCACCACCTTGAGCCCAAGCGCCCACTGGACGAGCGCACCCTAGATGCCTTGTGCCGCACGCTGCTGGGCCGAACGTTGCTGGGCCGAACGTTGCCGCGCGGGGAGGGTGCGCCAGCCGCGCGCGCTGCCCGAACCCCAGTACGCGCTGACACCTCCGTGCGTCGAGAGCGCCGCCTCAAATGACACTGGCCGGAGATGGCGGCAGCCGGCTCAGCCAGCAGCGGCTTCGGGATGCAGAGCTGCCCACAGCCGAGCCGGTGTGAATGGCATGTCTAGTTGGACGATACCGCGCGGCCGCAAGGCATCAAGCACGGCGTTGTGAAAGGCCGGCAGCGAACCGGTGCAGCCGGCCTCGCCGACGCCCTTGGCACCGACCAGATTGAGTGTGGTCGGCAGCTCCAGCAATTGTGAGCGCAGGCCCGGCATGCAGCCCATGCGCGGCATGCTGTAGTCCATGAAGGAGCCGGTCAACAGTTGGCCTTGCGTGTCATAGACCGCCTGCTCAGCAAAGGCTTGGCCCCAGCCTTGCACCACGCCGCCTTGCAGCTGGCCGTGCACCAGCTGCGGTGAGACTGCCCGCCCAACGTCGTCGACTGCCACGTAGTCCAAGATGACGCAGACCCCCGTGCGCGGGTCGATTTCAATTTCCACCGCATGGCATCCATTGGGGAAGGTTGGGCCCGACTGGGCCAGCCCCTGAGCCTCTAGCAGCGCCAGTTGCGCCGCGTCGAGCCGCGCCAGCCAAGGCAGCCAATCGATCGGTCCTTGACCTCCCATCTGCTGCCATAAGGTTTGAGCCTGCTGGCGCAACTTACGGCAGGCATCGAGTACCGCACTGCCTGCCCCGTAGAGCGTGCGCGAGCCCTCTGTGCCGTTGGCCATGAGGCGCAGGCCATGGCTGCCAGCCTGGTAGCGCACGCGCTCGGCCGGCAGGCCCAGTTCTTGTGCGGCCAAGGCCGCAAAGGAGCTGGCATGCCCCTGCCCCGAGGCACCTGTCAGGCCGTAGATGTCGAGGCAGCCGTCCGCGCTGAAACTCGCTTGCACCGTGTCTTGTGGCACGGCACCGGCGCCGCTGGCCTCGATGTAGCAAGCCAGCCCCAGACCGCGCAGCTTACCCTGAGCCAGCGACTGTATGCGTCGCTGCGCGAAGCCGCGTATGTCGATCATCGCCAGTGCCTCCTGCATACAGCGCTCAGACTGGCAATGGTCGTAGGTCATGCCGTTGGCCGTCTTGTATGGAAAGGCCTGGGGCGCGATGAAGTTCTTGCGGCGCAGCTCGAAGCGGTCCACCCTATGCTCGGCGGCAGCATGGTCGAGAAATGCATCGATCGCGAACGCGATGACGGGCCTGCCCGCGCCGCGATAGGCCGACATGGGGACGGTATGGGTGAACACCAGGCGGCTGCGCAGAGACAGTGCCGGCACCTGGTACACCCCGCTGGCTGTGGCCGCCAGGTTGCGGGTGCCCACCAGCGAGCTGACGAAGGCGTTGTAGGCCCCGAGGTCGACCAGCGTGTCAAACTGCAGGGCTACGATGCGATCCTGTGCATCCAGGCCTACCGTGGCGTCTAGGGTGATGGCTCGCCCATGCCAGTCGCTGAGCATGGTCTCCGAGCGCGTCGCCACCCAGCGGATGGGGCTGCGCAATTGGCGCGCTGCCAGAGCCAACACCACATGCTCGCTGTAGGGGCCAGCGCGTAAGCCGAAAGAGCCACCGACATCCTGGCTCACCACCTCGATCTGATCTGTGGTCAGGCCGGTGGCCGCTGCCAAGAAACGCGCCATGCCCCCCACGCCCTGGCTGGGCGTGGTCAAGCGTACGCGGTCAGCCGCGGCGTCGTATTCGGCCAGCACCGCGCGCGGCTCCATGGGGGCGCCGATCACCCGCTGGCTGCGTATCGTCAGCCGGCTGGTGCGGTGGGCTGAGGCCAGCGCCTGCGCCACTGCTTGGGCGTCCCCGCTATGGAAATCCAGCGACACATTGCCCGCCACCTGGGCATGCACATCGGGGGCGCCTGGGGCCAGCGCCTGCGCCACAGACACCACAGGCGAGGCCTCTTCAATGTCCAGCCCGATGTGCTCAGCCGCCTCCTGGGCGGCCCAAGCCGACTCTGCAATCACCACGGCCAGGGGCTGGCCGGCGAACATCACCTGCGAATCGGCCAGCACCGGCATGGGCAC
>JAXITB010000364.1:0-3271 GCA_034680305.1 Polaromonas sp.
GAGCGACCACATCTTCAAGGCCTGTGGCCTACCGGTGTTCTTTCCGGCCAATGTGCAAGACATCCTGGACCAAGGCTTGCACGCCATCGCCATGAGCCGCTATGCGGGCGTCTGGGCGGGCATGAAGACGATTCAGGAAATCGTCGAGTCCTCGGCCAGCGTCAGCGTCGACGCCGACCGGGTGCAGATTGTGCGACCCGATTTCGACATGCCAGCCGGTGGCGTGCACATCCGCTGGCCCGACTCGCCCCTGGAGCAGGAGGCGCGTTTGTTTGACTACAAGTGGTATGCGGCGCTGGCCTACATTCGCGCCAACCGGCTCAACCATAACGTGATCGAGGGCCCGTCTGACCGTCTGGGCATCATGGCCAGCGGCAAGGCCTACAACGACACCCGCCAGGCCCTGGTCGACCTCGGCCTGGACGACGCCACCTGCCGGCGCCTGGGGGTGCGTCTGCACAAGGTGGGTGTGGTCTGGCCGCTCGAGGCGCGGACCACCCGCGAATTTGCCACCGGCCTGCGCGAGATTTTGGTGGTCGAAGAAAAACGCCAGGTCATCGAATACCAGCTCAAGGAGGAGCTCTACAACTGGCGCGCCGATGTGCGCCCCGACGTGCTGGGCAAGTTCGACGAGGTCGGCGGCGACCACAGCGGCGGCGAGTGGTCGGTACCCAACCCCAGCGCCCACACCTTGCTGCGCGCCAATGCCGACCTCAGCCCGGCCATCGTCGCGCGCGCCATCGCCCGCCGACTCAAGCGCCTGGGGCTGGACGCCGACACCAGCGCGCGCATCGACGCCCACCTGGCGGTGCTCGACGCCAAGGAGCGTTCACTGCAGACGCTCAACCTGGGCGCGGCGGCCGAGCGCACGCCCTGGTTCTGTTCGGGCTGTCCGCACAACACCTCCACCAAGGTGCCCGAAGGTTCGCGCGCCATGGCTGGCATCGGCTGCCATTACATGGCCTTGTGGATGGACCGCGCCACCGTCGGCTTTACGCAGATGGGCGGCGAGGGCGTGCCTTGGGTGGGGCAGGCCCCGTTTGTCAACGAGGCCCATGTGTTTGCCAACATTGGCGACGGCACTTACTTTCACAGCGGCCTGCTGGCGATTCGACAGTCGATTGCCGCTGGCGTGAACATCACCTACAAGATCCTCTACAACGATGCGGTGGCCATGACCGGCGGGCAGCCGGTGGGCGAGCGTCCCGAAGGCCACACCGTGCCGCAGATCGTGCAGTCGGTGCTGGCCGAAGGCGCCCGGCAGGTGGTGGTGGTGACCGACGAGCCTGGCAAGTACCAGGGCGTGAGCCTGCCCGCCGGTGTGGCTGTGGAACACCGTGACCGGCTCGATCACATCCAGCGCCAGTTGCGCGAGGTCTCGGGCTGCACCGTCATCGTCTACGACCAAACTTGTGCCACCGAAAAGCGCCGCCGCCGCAAGCGCGGCACCATGGTCGACCCCGACCGGCGGGTGGTCATCAATGAACTGGTCTGCGAGGGCTGCGGCGACTGCAGCGTGCAGTCCAACTGCCTGTCGGTCGAGCCGCTGGAGACCGAGTTCGGCCGCAAGCGGCAGATCAATCAGAGCAGCTGCAACAAGGACATGAGCTGCCTCAAGGGCTTTTGCCCGAGTTTTGTGACCGTCGAGGGCGGGCAGTTGCGCAGGAAGGGGCGCGAGGCGCGGCCCAACCCCTACGACGACGCACGCCTGGGCCTGCTGCCCGAGCCGCAGCCGCTGTCGCTCGCCGGCCGCACCGACCCGGTTTGGGGCCTGGTGGTCGCGGGCGTGGGCGGCACCGGCGTGATCACCATCGGCCAGTTGCTGGGCATGGCCGCACACCTGGAAGGCAAGGGCATCGTCACGCAAGACGCGGCCGGCCTGGCGCAAAAAGGCGGCAGCACCTGGAGCCATGTGCTGATTGCCGAGCATGCGCAAGACCTGCGCACCACGCGGGTGGCCACGGCGGCGGCCGACCTGGTGCTGGCCTGCGACCCGATCGTCGGCGCGCACAAGGAAACGCTGCTGCGCATGCGCGCTGGGCGCACTCACGTTGCGCTCAACGGGCACACCGCGCCGACGGCTGGCTTTGTCAAGGACGGCGGCTGGAGCAGCCCGGGCAGTGCTTGCCAGGCACAGATCGCCGAGGCGGTGGGCCCGGCGGCCTTGGCCGCCTTTGACGTCGATTCGGCGGCCGTGCGCCTGATGGGCGACAGCCTCTATGCCAACCCCATGCTCTTGGGCTTTGCCTGGCAAAAGGGCTGGATTCCGCTGGCGCTGAGCTCGCTCATGCGCGCCATGGAACTCAATGCGGTGGCGGTCGATCAGAACAAGGCCGCCTTCACCTGGGGTCGGCGTGCGGCGCACGACGGCGCAGGGGTACAGCGACTGCTCTCGCCGGCGCAAGTCATCAGCCTGCCGGCCCGGCGCCAGAGCCTGGACGATGTGGTGCAGCGTCGCGTCGAGTTCCTCACCGCCTACCAAAACAGCGCCTATGCACAGCGCTACAGCGCCTTGGTCGAGCGGGTGCGTCAGGCCGAACAGGCGGTGGCGGCCGGCACTGAACTGGCCGAGGCGGTGGCCCGTAACCTGTTCAAGCTCATGGCCTACAAAGACGAGTACGAGGTGGCGCGCCTGCACACCGACCCGGGCTTTGTGCACAAGGTCGAAGGCCTGTTCGAGGGCGATTACCGCATCGTTCATCACCTGGCCCCACCGCTGCTGGCGCGCAAGGACGAGCGCGGCCAGCTCATCAAAGGCCGCTACGGCCCCTGGATACGCAGCGCATTTGGTCTGCTGGCACGGCTCAAGGGTTTGCGCGGCACCGCCTTCGATGTGTTTGGCTACACCGAAGAGCGCCGCAGCGAACGCGAACTGATCGGCCAGTACTGCGACACCGTGGAAGAGCTCATCGTCGGCCTGAGCCCGGCCAGCTTGTCGGCAGCGGTCGAGGTGGCGCGCATCGCCGAGCAGATCAAGGGCTTTGGCCATGTGAAGGCCCGCCATCTGCAGGCCGCTCAGGCCCAGTGGCAGCAGCGCGTGCAGGCCTTTCGCGAGGCGGCGCGCGCGCCGGCGCGTCAGGCCGCATGAGGGTGGGCGGCAGGCCAGTCGCCTGCGCTTGAATCAGACGCAGCGCCTCGGTCAGCCGCCCCATCGCGCCGAGGGCCGCGCTCCCACAGGGCTTGAATGGAGGCACTGCTCGGCCCTTGGCCCAGGTACTCTCCCACAGATGCAGGCCCGGCCTGGTGAGAGCACTGTGGGAGCCGCGCCCTC
>JAXITB010000365.1:0-3270 GCA_034680305.1 Polaromonas sp.
ATCGCGATCTTGCTGGTGCTGACGCTCGGCCGTCTGCCCCGGCGGGACGAGATCCTGACCCGCGCCGCGCTCGAGCCTCAATGGCAGCAGATCAAGACCGACGGTGAGCGACTCGAGCGTGAGCTGCGCGGCGAAGTGCAGGCCAGCGCGCGTGACGTTCGCACCGAGATGCAACAGTCGCTGGCCCTGTTCCAGCAGACCTTGCTGGCGCAGTCAGGCGATGTGGCCCGGACCCAGAACGAGCAGATCGATTCCTTCCGGGTGCAATTGGCGGCGGTGCAGCAGCAACTGGCCCAGAGCCTGCAGGCCTTGGTTCAGTCCCTCACGCAGCAGTCACAGGCCAGCAACCAGGCCATGACGCAGGCCATGGCCCAGATGCGCGAATCGCAGGATCTCGCTTTGCGGCGGTTTGCGCAGGACATGCAGACCCAGTTGCAGCAGATGGGGCAGCGCCAGGAGCAACTGCTGGCTGAGATCCGCCAGTCGGTCGAGCATCGCTTGGCGCAACTGCAGGAGGGCAACGAAAAGAAGCTCGAGCAGATGCGCGCCACCGTCGACGAAAAGCTGCAGAGTACCTTGCAGGCCCGGCTCGATGCCAGCTTTGCCCATGTGGCTCAGCGGCTTGAGCAGGTCCATCGCGGCCTGGGCGAGATGCAGACCCTGGCTCAGGGCGTGGGCGACCTCAAACATCTGCTCAGCAACGTCAAGACCCGCGGCATCTTTGGTGAGACCCAGCTGGCCGGTCTGCTCGAGCAGGTTTTTACCGTCGATCAATACGAAGCGCAGGCCAGTGTGGTGCCCGGCAGCCGTCACGCGGTGGACTTCGCGGTGCGCCTGCCAGGCCGCCAGGACGGTGGGCCGGCCCTGTGGCTGCCCATCGATGCCAAGTTTCCGAGTGAAGACTATGAGCGGCTGCTGGCGGCGCAGCAGCAGGCCGATGCCCTGGGGGCTGAGGCTGCGGGCCGTGCCCTGGAGGCCAGCGTGCGCCAGCAGGCCCGATCGGTGAGTGAGAAATACATTGCCCCGCCGCACACCACCGACTTTGCCATCGTGTTCTTACCCAGCGAAGGCCTGTATGCCGAGGTGCTTCGTCGGCCCGGGCTGGTCGAGTCCTTGCAGCGCGAGTGCAGGGTGGTCATCGCCGGCCCGACGACTTTGCTGGCCATGCTCAATTCTCTGCAGATGGGGTTTCGGACCTTGGCCCTGGAAAAACGCTCCAGCGAGGTCTGGCAGGTGCTCGGTGCGGTCAAGACCGAGTTCGGCAAATTTGGCGAGGTGCTGGCCAAGGTCAAGGCCCAGACCCAGACGGTGCTCAATACCTTGGACAGCGCCGAGCAGCGCAGCCGCGTCATGGGCCGGGCGCTCAAACAGGTGCAGGCGCTGCCGCAGGACGAGTCGGTGCGCCTGCTGCCTGCTGAACCGATGGAGCCGGTCGAGCCTGCGGACAAGCCGGTCGACGGGGCCTGAGGAGCGGCATCGGAATATGGCAGTGCTGTGAATTCCAAATTGCTGCGTTTGATCGGCGCGCAGATCTTCCTGCATGCCACGCTCGCCGGCAGCCGCATGGCCGCGCCTTTGCTGGCGCTGCGTGAGGGTTACAGCCCAGCGGCCGTCGGCTTGCTGCTGGCCATGTTCGGGCTGAGCCAAGTGTTTCTGGCCATCCCGGTCGGTCGGTATGTGGACCAACATGGCTTGAAGCGACCCATGGCGCTGGCGGTATCGGCCGCTTGTCTGGCCGGCGCCCTGGCCATGCTTTGGCCGGTCTTTGGCGTGCTGTGCGTGATGGCCTTGCTCACTGGTGGCGCAGCCGGGGCGACGGTGATCACCGTGCAGCGTCAGGTCGGTCGACTGGCTGAGGGCGGGGCGCAACTGCGCCGCTCCTTCAGCTGGCTGGCCATCGGGCCGTCGGTGTCGAATGTGGCGGGGCCGCTGGCGGTCGGGTTCCTGATCGACCATGCTGGCCCCAGCACCGGCAGCTTGTTGGGCTTTCAAGCCGCTTTTGCCCTGATGGCCGCTTTGCCTCTGGTCACTTGGTGGATGCTGCGATCGGTGCCTGAGCTGCCCCAGGAGCCGCCCCTGGGGCCGCGCCCCTCGGCCTGGCAGGCCTGGCAATTGCTGCGCCACCGGGGCATCGCCCGCCTCATGCTGGTCAATTGGTTCGTCTCCTCGAGCTGGGATGTGCACACCCTGGTGGTGCCCTTGCTGGGGGTGGAGCGGGGCCTGAGTGCATCGCAGATCGGCATGATCCTCAGTGCCTTTGCCATCGCCACCGGGCTGGTCAGGCTGATCCTGCCCCTGATCGCCGATCGGATCCGGGAGTGGGCCGTCATGGCCGGTGCCATGATCAGCACGGCCGTGGTCTTTGCCATCTATCCATTCTTGTCGTCTGCGCTGGCGATGGGCCTGTGTTCTTTTCTGATGGGCATGGCCTTGGGCGTGGTGCAGCCCATGGTCATGAGCATGTTGCACCAGGTCACTCCGAGCGATCGCCATGGCGAGGCCCTGGGTCTGCGCTTGATGGCAGTGACCGCCACCGGCGTGGCCGTTCCTTTGCTTTTTGGCTCGATCAGTGCCTGGATCGGACTGACCGGCGTGTTTTGGATGGTCGCGGCCGTTGTGGGCTCTGGATCACGCGCAGCCTGGCGTCTGCGTGAAGTGTTGCACGAGCCGGCCTCGGACGAGCCCGGCCGTTCAAAACTGCCCTGAGCCTCAGAGCCGATAGAAGGTCTTGATGCGGTCCCAGGCCTGCTGCGGGCTGTCTACATACTCGAACAGGGACAGGTCTTCGGGCGATATGGCGCCTTCGTCGAGTAAGGCATCGAAGTCGAGCAGGCGCTTCCAGTAGGCACTGCCGTAAAGCAAGATGGGCACCGGCTTGGCCTTGCGGGTCTGCACCAGCGTGAGGACCTCGAACAACTCATCAAGCGTTCCGAAGCCCCCCGGAAAGGCCAGCAGGGCCTTGGCTCGCATCATGAAGTGCATCTTACGCATCGCAAAGTAGTGGAACTTGAAGTTCAGCTCCGGCGTGATGTAAGGATTGGCGCCTTGCTCGTGCGGCAAGGCGATGTTCAGTCCCACATTGGGCATGCCTTCCTCGTGTGCGCCCCGGTTGGCCGCCTCCATGATGCCCGGCCCACCACCCGTGCAAATGAACAGCTTTTCTTCGTCGGGAAGGCAGGAGCAAGACTGGGCGACCAACTGCGAAAAAACACGGGCGGTTTCGTAATGCTGGGCATTGCGCACAGCGGTCTCGGCAAGGGCGATGTCTTG
>JAXITB010000366.1:0-3229 GCA_034680305.1 Polaromonas sp.
CGGCGCATCGGGCGGCTGCGCTGCAAGGGGCCTGACGCAGCCAGCCCCCACGCCGAGGCCCTCGAATCCGAACACCCGGGACAGTGCAAGGGGTTTTCAACAACTTTTCTGAGAGATCTAAGCTATTCTCGCACCGTCACTGGTTTCCCCCACCCGCAGACTTCGAAAAGGACCCCTGCCCATGCAGACCACCTCTCGCCGACACTGGCTCCTGTTGATGGCCCTGATGACCGGCGTACCCGCCGTCGGACAAGCCCAAGGTTTCCCAGACCGCCCCATCAAACTGGTGGTGCCTTTTGGCGCCGGCAGCGCGGTCGACACCATCGCACGCGCACTGGCTGCGCAGGCGGGCGAGCAAATGGGGCAGGCCATACAAGTTGACAACCGCACCGGCGCCAACGGCATCATCGCCGCCGAGGCGGTGGCCCGTTCAGCGGCCGACGGCTACACCCTGTTCATGCCCAACGACGGCATCATGGCGGCCAACCCGGCGCTCTACGCCAAGCTGCCCTATGACCCGGTCAAGGACTTCACCGCCATCACCCTGACCTCGACGGTGCCGCTGGTGCTGGTCGCCCATCCGGCGTTTGCGGCCAACAACGTGCAGGAATTCATCGCCCAGGCCAAGGCCAAACCGGGCGCGATCAACTACACCTCGACCGGTTCAGGCTCGGCCCAGCATCTGGCCATGGAGTTTCTGATCGATGCCGCCGGCCTGAAGCTCACCCATGTGCCACACAAGGCCATGGGAGCGGCACTGACCGACCTGATGGCCGGCACCATCCCGGTCATGTTCACCGGGATCTCCAACGTGGTGAATCTGGCCAAAGAGGGCAAAGTCAAGGTGCTGGCCATCAGCACGACCAAGCGCTCACCCGTCATGCCCCAGGTGCCCACCCTGGTCGAAGCGGGCGTGCCCGGCTATGGCTACGCCGCCTGGAACGGCATCGTGGCGCCAGCCGCCACGCCGCCCGAAGTGGTGCGCCGCCTTCACACCGAATTCGCCA
Source organism: Polaromonas sp. (assembly GCA_034680305.1). GTDB lineage: Bacteria > Pseudomonadota > Gammaproteobacteria > Burkholderiales > Burkholderiaceae_C > Polaromonas. The sequence goes on from JAXITB010000366.1 coordinate 1,008, forward strand.
AAGCCCTGGCGCACCCCAATGTGCGTGCCAAGCTCGGCGGCCTCGGCTTTGATCTGGTGGGCAGCGGACCGCAGGAATTCGGCGAACTCATCCGCGGCGATGTGACCCGCCTGGCGCGTCTGGTGCGCACTGCCGGCATCACGGTCAACTGAAGCGCGATTGGCCCCAGGTGTGAGTGAGGACTCGAGCGACTACCTCGATGCGCTGGCCCGATTTGTCGGGCAGACCCCGGCGCAGGCGATTCCCCCCGAGGTGCTGGCGCGCACCCGCGAAATTCTGATCGACACGCTGCCGGTGATCGCCTGGGGCATGCGTCAGCCGCAGCCGAGCGAGCTGGCACGCACTCAGCTCGCTGGCCAAGACGGGGCGGGCCGGGCCTGGGTGATCGGCAGCGGCCGCACCGCCGAGCGGGTCGATGCGGCCATGCTCAATGGCCTGGCCGGGGCGTGGCTGGACTTTGACGAGGGCAACTTCCTGGCCAACGGCCATCCGGGCATCCAGGTGATCCCGGCGGCGCTGGCCCTGGCCCAGGAGCGCCGACTCAGTGGCAGCGCCCTGCTCGCGGCCATCGCCCTGTCTTATGAGGTGGTGGCGCGCATCGGCATGGCCACCAAGACCCGCTTGATCGTCAATCCACATGGCACCTTTGGCGTGGTCGGTTCGGCCCTGGCCTGCGCCAGGCTAAGCGGTCTTGCGCCCGAGCGCCTGCGCGAGCTGGCCAGCTTGGCTGCCTCCTGCTGCATGGCCACCAACCGCCACACCATGCTCAATGGCGCGACGGTGCGCAATTGGTATGCCGGCCACAGCGGCTTCATGGGGCCAATGGCCCTGCGCATGATCGAAGCGGGCTTTACTGGCCCGCGCGACGGGGTCAACACCACCTTCAGCCTGGTGCTGGGCGAGGGCTTTTCGCCCGAGGTGGCAGTGGCCGAACTGGGCCAGCGCTGGCTGCTGCTCGAGGGCTACCTCAAGCTCTATCCCACCGCCCGCTATGCCCATTCGGCCATTGATGCGCTGCACGATGCGCTCACCAAGACCCCCGTGCGGGCGGCCGACATCGAACGCATCGATGTGCGGGCCTACAAGCTGGCCGCCTTTCTTTCGGAGCAGGCGCCGGCCGACTGGTTCGGCACCCGCTTTTCCATCCCGTTTGCGCTGGCCACCTTGCTGGTCGGTGGGCGCCAGGGGCTGGACGCCTTCTCTGACGAAGCCGTGGCCGACCCGGCCGTGCAGGCGCTGGCGCGGCGAGTACATGTGATCGAAGCGCCCGAATTCACCGCGCAATACCCCGCCCTGCAAAGGGTGAATCTGCGCATGCAGCTGAGCGATGGCCGCGTCATCGAAGGCGCTTGTCACATCACCAGCGGCGAGCCGCAGCGCCCTCACCCTAGCGAATCACTCCGTCGCAAATACCAGGACCTGGCCGTGCCCCTGTGGGGCGCGGCACGGGCCGAGCAACTGCACCAGGCCCTGCTCGACATCGACAACTGCCCAGACGTCAGCCAACTGGTCGACTTCTGCCCCTGAATCTCAACCCCGCAAGGAAGCCCCATGAAAACCACCTTGAAGCACTTACTGGCCCCCTTGGCGCTGTGCTTGGCCACAAGCATCGGCAGCGCCCAAGCGCAAAGCACCTGGCCGAGCCAGCCCATCAAATTTGTGGTGTCGCAATCGGCCGGCGGCAGCATCGACATCGCCGCTCGACTGATCGGCCAAAAGCTCGGCAATTCGCTGGGCCAGGCGGTGGTGATCGACAACCGCGCCGGCGCCAACGGCATGATCGCCGGCGAGGCCGTGGCCCGTGCCAACGACGGCCACACCTTCTTGATGACCTCGCCCAGCGCGCTGACCATCAACCAGCACATCTACAAGAAAGTGCCCTACGACACCCTGCGCGACTTTGCACCGGTGACGCAGACCACCTCGATTTCCTTTTTGCTGGTGGTCAACACCGCCTCGCCCTACAAGACGGTGGCCGATCTGGTCAACGCGGCCAAGGCCAAACCTGGTGCCGTGCGCTTTGCCTCGGCCGGCATCGGTAACCAGTCACAGCTGGCGGCCGAGTTGCTGGCCGATGCCGCAGGCGTGAACATGCTGCATGTGCCCTACAAGGGCGAGGCACCGGCCATCAATGACCTGCTCGGCGGTCAGGTCGACTTCATCTTCGGCACCATGCCGGCCCTGCTGGCCCAGGTCAAGGCCGGCAAGCTGCGCGCCCTGGC
>JAXITB010000367.1:0-3220 GCA_034680305.1 Polaromonas sp.
CATGTGGACCGCCCATCCCGGTGTACCGGCCAAAGACCTGCGCGAACTGGGCCAATTGCTGCGGGCGCAGAAGCTGCCTTACAACTACGGCTCCACCGGGCCAGGTTCGGCCATGCATGTGCAGGGCGAAGCGTTCAAGAAGGCTGCCGGCGTTGACATGCAGCATGTGCCCTTCAAGGGCGCCGCACCGCTCAAGCAGGAGCTGTTGGCCGGCCGCCTGCAAATTGGTGGCGATCAGCTGTCGACCTCGCTGGCCGAGATCAAAGCCGGCACGCTCAAGGCCTTGGCCACCACCGCGTCCAAGCGGGTGGCGGGTCTACCCGACATCCCTACGGTGCGTGAACTCGGCTTTCCCAGCCTTGAACTCGAAGGCTGGAACGGTCTGTTTGTGCCGGCTAAAACCCCTCGCGAGATTGTGGACCGCCTGCAAAGGGAAGCGGCCGCTGCGGTGCGTCACCCAGAGGTCTCGCGCCGGCTGGTCGAACTGGGCGCCGAGCCGGTGGGCTCAGGCGCGGCGGCTCAGGACGAGATTCTCAAGCGACAAATGGACCAATTCAGGCCCATCATTCGTGAGATGAAGATCGAAAGCTGATCGACCTGATTATTTTTTGAGCCACCAAACCGGGAACTGACTGCAGTCCGCCCCGGCCAGTCCCTGGGCGATGGCCTGGTTGAGGTGGTCCAGGGTGATTTGGGTCAGCGGCATGGCAAAACCATTTTTTGTGCCTTGCTCGACCATGGTGCGCACATCTTTGCGCATGGTGGCCAGATCGACCGTCACTGCCGACTGTGGGGTGCCGGCCAGGGCATCGGCAATCATGCCGCCGCGTACCTTGAGCATATTGGGCCCGCCGGAGGATTCGCTGAGCACATCGACCAGTAGTTTGGGGTCGAGGTCGAGCGACTGAACCAGAGAAAGCGCCTCGCCCAGCGTCTGCCAGTACACCATCAGTGGAAGGTTGACGGCCAGCTTCATGCGCGCACCGTTGCCGTGCGCGCCCACCTCGACCACTTTCTTGCACAACTGATCGAGCAAGGGGCGTGCGGCGTGTACATCGGCAGTTGCACCGGCCACAAATCCAATCAGCTTGCCCTCTTTGGCCGGGCCGACACTGCCGCCCACAGGGCATTCCAGGTAGCGCGCTCCCGCCTGATGTGCGTGCTGTCCCATCTGCGCCTGAAACTCGGGCGCCACCGTGCTCATCTCAACAAACAAGGCCGGCCCGCCCTGAAGCAGCCCCTCAGGCCCCAGGTAGACCGCCTCGATGGCGGCCGCATCGGTCAGCAGGCTGATGACCACATCGCAGTTGCGCGCCAAATCGGCCACCCGCTCAACCCGATTCGCCCCAGCGGCCACCAGCGCGTCGGCTCGGGCCTGAGATCGGTTCCACACACTGAGTTCATGGCCCAGCCCCATCAGGCGCTGTGCCACCGATTGCCCCATCTTGCCCACACCAGCGATTCCGATCTTCATTGCATGCACTCCCTGCTCCATCAGTTCAGGCACCGCGCCCAAGCCAACACATACTGTACCGGGTGCCCGGCCCTCACCCTATTGCTCAGAGCTGCCCGGCAAGGTCTGCATGGCACCCGCCGTTTTGAATCTTGTCTTTGGCCTTCATCAGTGGCTGCGATCTGGCAATCGTCGCGCTGCCGGGCCGGAGCAAGGTTTTCCTCGAGGTCGATTGTCCAGGCCGCCTTAGCCCCCAAAACTCTGGCTGGCCTTGGGCCTGCGGGCGCTCAAGCTTTTGGTGTGATCGGGTGATCCAGGCCATGGTGGATTTCGATGGTCGAATGGACGATCTCTTCGTGAACGGACAGCCGTTGGCGAATCTTGGCGGGCGTCAGCGACGGGTCGTCCGTGAGCACCGTCATGGCGCAGGAGTAGACCTGTTTGCCAACGCGCCAAACGTGCAGGTCGGTGATACGCGCATCGATTGAGTCGCCACCGGCCTCGACCACCTCACGAATTTCGTCGACCACCGGGTGATCCATTTCTCGGTCGAGCAAGACCTTTCCGGTGTCCGCAATCAGGCCCTTGGCCCAGACCGTGACCAGCACCGCACCGACGATGCCCATCAAGGGGTCTAGCCATGACCAACCGAACATCCAGCCACCAACGAGCGCCACAATGGCCAGAACCGAGGTCGCGGCGTCGGCGATGACATGCAGGTAGGCCGACTTGAGGTTGAGGTCGTGGTGGTGCTCACTGTGACTGTGCCCGTGACCGTGCGAATGGCCATGGTGGTGCGCTTTGCCCAGGATCAGCGCACACACGATATTGACCACCAGGCCCAGAACGGCAACCACGATGGCTTCTTGGTACTGGATCGGTTGCGGCGAGATCATCCGCTCCAAGGAGCCAACCAGCATCATCACGGCCACGCCCACCAGAAAGATCGCACTGACAAAGCCACCCAGGATCTCGATCTTCCAAGTGCCGAAGGCGAAGCGAGGGTCCTGGGCATAGCGCCGAGCCGTGGCATAGGCAAAAGTCGACAGGCCAATGGCCACCGCGTGAGAGCTCATGTGCCAGCCATCGGCCAGCAGGGCCATCGAGTTAAACCACCAACCGGCCGCAATCTCAAGCACCATCGTGATGGCGGTGATCCACATCACGACTCGGGTGCTGCGCTCGGCCGCTTCATCGCTGGTGTGAAAAGCGTGGTCGTGGACCCAGTCGGGTCGCTTTTCGGTGTGCATGTCGCTTCTCACGGTCTGTCTCGGTGCATACCGTCGATCACAGGGTCTTGTTTGGCTTCAGGGGTGGGTCGCCGGTGATGGTCTGATCGGCGACCCGGCAACGGATTTGCGGCTGGACTTTCACAGCCGGTCGATGAGCCCGATGAGATCATCTGCGCTGGCTTCATTTCATCCGCTTGATGTCGCTGTAATCACCACCAGTTCGCAGTATCACCGTGACATCGGCCTTGCCCCGATTGCGCCAAAACCAGCCATGGTTGCCGGTGAAACTGGCCACCAGTTCGCCATCGTCTGCGGCGACGGCGCGCCCCTTCTCGTAGCTGATGGAGCGGCCGGGTGCGTCGCCGTGCGTGTCAAAGTTCACAACGCCGCCTTCGACCCGCCATGAAAACAAAGCCTTTTCACCCTGCTTCATTTTCAGTTTGATCTCGGTGCCCTGGCCTGGCGTCAAGGTGAAGCTCATCTCATCTCGCCAGGCCGGCGTGCCCGGTGCCATCGCAGCGGGCGCGGTGACCGA
>JAXITB010000368.1:0-3219 GCA_034680305.1 Polaromonas sp.
ATGTTCACCCCCTCACAATCCGACGTCCGCAAATTCTTCTGCGATGTCTACGCCAGGCAGCGCGGCGGCCTGCCGCTGGATGCGCTACAGACTCTGGCCGGCCAGTGGATAGACGAGCATCCGGAATATCACGCCGATCTGGCCGATGTGAACCAGGCGCTGGCCCGAATGTCTGAGCCGGAAGACGGGCGCAGCAACCCGTTCTTGCACCTGTCGATGCACCTGTCGATCAGCGAACAATGCTCGATCGATCAGCCGCGCGGTATCCGTCAGGCCCTGGAATTGCTCACGGTGCGCAGCGACGGCCTGCATCAGGCTCACCACGAGGCCATGGAATGTCTGGGGCGCATGCTGTGGGAGAGTCAGCGCGCTGGTCTGCCGCCCGACGGGGCCGCGTACCTGGCCAACGTTCAGCGACGCGCCACCCGCGACTGACCATGAAAAAAGCCCGCCTAAAAACGGGCTTTTTTCAGAGGCGGAGATGCTTCAGCGGAAGCGCCCTTGGGGCACCACCTTCATGTCGCCCGGAATCGACGCCAGGTAATTGGCAATCAGCTTGAGCTCAGCGTTGGTGTACTGCTTGGCAAAACCAGACATGATGGCATTGTTGCGACCGACCACCTGATTGGCGTCGTTCTTGTAGCCCTTGAGGGTCACGAAGAGGTAATCGGCGTGCTGGCCGGCCAACTTGGGGTAAGACGGGTCGATGGGCGAGCTGAAGTTGGCGCCATGGCAGGAGGCGCAATTGGCTTTGCTCAGCAGGGCAGCCACTTGCGCGCTGGGGGCCTTGACTTCCTTGGGCGCTTCCGACTTGCCGCCGGGCAGACCGTGTTCGCTGTAGTAGGCCGCCAAGTCGGCCATGTTTTGCTCGGTCAGGGTCTCGGCAATGGCGCGCATGGTCGGGTGCTTGCGCTCGCCCTTTTTGTAGGCGTTGAGCGATGCGGCAATGTACTTGGCGCTTTGTCCGGAGATCATGGGCACCCGGTAGACCTCAGGGAAGCTGGCCTGGTAACCCTTGATGCCGTGGCAGCCGATGCACATGGCGTTGATGCCCTCGCCCGCCTTGGCATCGCCCTTGATCTCCTGGGCCACTGCCACACCCGTCCCGAAGGAGACAAACGCGGCGAAAATCATGGAAAACAGCTTCGTCATTTTGAGCGCACAATCCAATGGTCGACTAAAAAACTGGCGGATTATAGCCAGCGGCCCGCACCGCACCTGAATCCTTGCTGACAGTCCGGTTGCCTGGATGGCCGGTCAAAAGCGCCCTCATTCACACGCCCCAAACCATGAAATTCAAAGGCTCAGACCAATACGTTGCCACCGACGACCTGATGCTCGCGGTGCACGCCGCCGCGACCCTGAAAAAACCACTTCTGGTCAAAGGCGAGCCGGGCACCGGTAAAACCATGCTGGCCGAAGAAGTGGCCAGCGCACTGAACATGCCCTTGCTGCAGTGGCACATCAAGTCGACCACCAAGGCGCAGCAAGGTCTGTATGAGTACGACGCGGTCTCGCGCCTGCGCGACTCGCAGTTGGGCGAAGAAAAAGTCAAGGACATCCACAACTACATCGTCAAGGGCGTGCTGTGGCAGGCCTTCACCGCCGACCAGCCGGTGGCCCTGCTGATCGACGAGATCGACAAGGCCGACATCGAATTCCCGAACGACCTGCTGCGCGAGATCGACCGCATGGAGTTCTATGTGTACGAGACGCGCGAGCTGATCCGCGCCAAGCACCGACCGCTGGTGTTCATCACGTCCAACAATGAGAAGGAACTGCCCGATGCCTTCTTGCGTCGCTGCTTTTTCCACTACATCAAGTTCCCCGACGCCGAGACGATGAAAAAGATCGTTGATGTGCACTTCCCCGGCATCAAGCAGGAACTGCTGAGCGCGGCCATGAAGACCTTCTATGACGTGCGTAACCTGCCGGGCCTGAAGAAAAAGCCCTCCACTTCGGAGTTGCTGGACTGGCTCAAACTGCTGATGGCCGAAGACATTTCCACCGAAGCGCTGCAAAGCAAGGACGACAAGGTGGCGGTACCCCCGCTGGTGGGCGCGCTGCTCAAGAACGAGCAGGATGTGACCCTGTTTGAGAAGCTGGTCTTCATGAACCAGCGCAACCGCTGAGCGCGGCCTGCTTAACGAGACAGCCGCCATGCCAGGCCAGCGCAGTCTGTGGATCGAGGGCTTCAGCGATGCCGTGGGTTTTGTCGGTGGCGCCCTGCTGGGCTTTTGGCTGGGCCAGTTGATCGGCCTGGACCTGTTTGCACCGGGCTACAACGTGGCCTCCATGGGCGGCATCGTGCTGATCGGCCTGGGCGCAGGTCTGGGCAAGCGGCTGGCACGCAGCTGGCGTGAGCAGCGCGAGGCCGACGACCAATGACACCCGTACCGCCCATGGGCTTTGCACCCCCGGTCGAACTCGGCGCGCGTGGCGTGCTGCTTCGGCCCATGCAAATGAGCGACGAAGCCGGCCTGGCTGCGGCCGCCGCCGATGGGCGCCTGTGGGAGCTGCGCGTGACTTCTGTACCCGAGCCCCACGAAACCGCCCGCTACATGAGCGATGCCCTGGCCATGCAGGTGGCCGGTACACGTCTGCCCTTTGTGGTGATCGACCAGGCCAGCGGTCAGATCATCGGCAGCACCAGCTATCACGACATCTTGCCTGCAGTGCGGCGGGTAGAAATTGGCTACACCTGGTATGCCCAAAGTTGGCAGCGCACCCAGGTCAACACCACCTGCAAGTGGCTGCTCTTGCGCCACGCTTTTGACACCCTGAACTGCGCGGTGGTGGGCTGGCGCACCGACAACTTCAACCTGCGCTCGCAGCGGGCCATCGAGCGCTTGGGCGCGCGCAAAGACGGCGTGATCCGCGGCAACGCGCTGCGGCGAGACGGCACCGTGCGTGACACCGTCATGTACAGCCTGACCTGCGGCGAATGGCCCGAGGTGCAGGCCCATCTGCTGGACCTGCTGGCGCAGTCGGACCGAAAGGCCAAGTCATGCTGATCGATTTTTTCTATACCCTGCGCTCGGCCAAGCTGCCGGTGTCCACCCACGAGTTGCTCAGTCTGCTGCAGGCCCTGCAAGCCGGCGTGGTGGGCCCCAAGAGCGACCCCGACATGGTTGGCGAAGGCGCCTGGAAGATCGACGACTTTTACTTCCTCAGCCGCGCCATCTTGGTCAAGGACGAGAAGCACTACGACAAATTCGA
>JAXITB010000369.1:0-3204 GCA_034680305.1 Polaromonas sp.
GCGGTGCTGCGCTACAACGTGGCCATTGGCTACGCCTTGCAGGACATCGCGGCAGGCAGCTGGGTGCACGAACGGCTGCTTCAGCTGCCCTCGGCGCGGGCCCTGCAGGGGCTGCCCATGGCCAGCATCGCGGCGCCAGCAATGCCGCCGCTGGAGGGCCACACCTTTGAGGGCTATGTCAATGCCGACGGTTCGGTGGGCACGCGCAATCTGCTGGCCATTACCACCACGGTGCAGTGCGTCGCGGGCGTGGTGGGCATTGCGGCCGAGCGCATCCGCCGCGAACTGCTGCCGCAGTACCCGCAGGTCGATGGTGTGGTGGCGCTGGAGCACAGCTATGGCTGCGGCGTGGCCATTGACGCGCCCGGGGCCGAGATTCCCATTCGCACCCTGCGTCATATCTCGCTGAACCCCAACTTCGGCGGCGAGGTGCTGCTGGTCAGTCTCGGTTGCGAAAAGCTGCAGCCCGACCGCCTGATGCCGGCCGGCAGCATCCCGATCGCGGCCGATGGCCAGAACGCCATGAACTCGGTGTGTTTGCAGGATGCGCACCATGTGGGCTTTGCCTCCATGATCGACGACATCGTGCAAAGCGCCCGCCCGCACCTGGAGCGGCTCAATGCGCGGCGGCGACAGACGGTGCCAGCCAGTGCGCTGGTGGTGGGCGTGCAGTGCGGGGGCAGCGACGCGCTGTCGGGCGTGACGGCCAATCCGGCTGTTGGCGCCATGGCCGACTTGCTGGTGCGTGCGGGGGCCACCGTGATGTTCTCGGAAAACACGGAGGTGCGAGATGCGGTTGATCAACTCACCGCACGGGCCCAAACGCCCGAAGTGGCGCAGGCCATCGTGCGTGAGCTGGCCTGGTACGACCAATACCTGGCGCGCGGCCAGGCCGATCGCAGTGCCAACACCACGCCGGGCAACAAGGCGGGCGGTTTGTCCAACATCGTCGAAAAGGCGATGGGCTCCATCGTCAAGAGTGGCAGTGCCCCCATCGCCCATGTGCTGGCCCCGGGCGACAAGCTCAAGCCCGAGCAGCGCGGCTTGGTGTTTGCGGCTACCCCGGCCAGCGACTTCATTTGTGGCACCTTGCAACTGGCCGCCGGCATGAACCTGCATGTGTTCACCACCGGTCGCGGCACGCCTTACGGCTTGCAGGCTTGTCCGGTGGTCAAGGTGGCTACGCGCAGCGATCTGGCCCGGCGCTGGCATGACCTGATGGATGTCAACGCCGGCCGCATCGCCGACGGTCAGCTCAGCATTGAAGAGGCCGGGCGCGAGTTGTTCGAGCTGCTGCTGGCGGTGGCCAGCGGCAAAAAAACCTGGGCCGAGCACTGGAAGCTGTACAACGATCTGGTGCTGTTCAACCCGGCGCCCATCACTTGAGTGCGGCCCCAGCCATGAAGCCACCAAGTCTGAGCCGCTGATGCGCCCGCTCGACCCCCAGCGTTTTGAGGGCCAGGTGGGCGCACGCGCGGTGGGCTTGTACACCTTGCGCTCCGATCAGATACAGGCCTCTTGGTGCAACCATGGCGCGCGCCTGCTGCAGTTGTGTGTGCCTGACCGGCAGGGCCAGATGCGCGATGTGGTGCTGGGCCACGACAGCCTCGAGCAGTTGCAAAACGGCATGGCCTCGATGGGCGCCTTTGTGGGCCGCTACGCCAACCGCATTGCGCAGTCGCGCCTGGTCATTGACGGGCAGCCCCACCGCCTGCCGGCCAATGACGGACCGCACTGCCTGCATGGCGGGCCCGGGGGCAGCCGCCATCAGGTGTTTGACGTTCTTTCTTGCAGCGGCGACCGACTGAGCCTGGGCTGGACTTTTTTGAGCCGGGACGATGGTTTTCCGGGTGATGTCGACCTGCAACTCGACTGCCAGATCGAGGGCGCCACATTGACTCTGAACTATCGCGCCGAGGTCAGCGGCGCGGCCACCGCACTGAACTTCACCAGCCACCCCTTTTTCAATTTGGATGGCGAAGCGTCGACCAGTGTCCTGGACCACGAACTGCAGATCGACGCCGATCAGTTCGTACCCGTGAGCGCGGATCGCATCCCCGTGGGGCACTTCGAGCCGGTGGCGGGGACGGCCTTTGATTTTCGGCAGCCGCGGGTGGTGCGACAGGCGCTGGCCCAGGGGCATCCGCAGTTGGGCCCAAAGCCGGGGTTTGACCATGCTTATGTCACGCCGGTTGCCGCCGGGGGCCTGCGCCGGCAGGCCCGGCTGCGCTCAGCGCTCAGCGGCATCGTGATGGAGGTCTGGTCAGACGCGCCCAGCCTGCAGTTTTTCAGTAGCGCGGCGATGGACGGCAGCGGCCCGCGCCATGCGGGCAAGCATGGCCGGGTGCATGACTCTGGCGCGGGCTTGTGCTTGGAGCCCCAGTACTTGCCCGATGCGCCCAATCAGCCCGGCTTCGGCCCTTGGCTCTACCAGCCGGGACAGTGCCTGAGCGGGCAGATTCAATACCGGTTTTCGCTCGAGGACGCGAGCTGAAAACGTCCCGGGCCTGAGGCTCAGCGTGGTGCGGCCGGCTCCAGCAGCGCCAGCAGCCCCTGCAAGGCATGCTCGACTGTGGCCTGACGCACCGCGGCCCGGTCGCCGCTGAACTGCATGCGCTCGGCCCGCACCTGATCGGCCATGGCCCAGGCGATCCAGACTGTGCCCACCGGCTTGTCGGCGCTGCCGCCGCTGGGGCCGGCCACGCCGGTGACGGCCACTGCCACTTGCGCTGCCGAATGGGCCAGCGCGCCCAGGGCCATGGCTCGCACCACCGGCTCGCTGACCGCGCCGTGGCTGGCAATGGATTCGGCTGGAACGCCCAATAGCTGTGTTTTGGCCTCGTTGGAGTAGCTCACAAAGCCGCGCTCGAACCAGGCGCTGGAGCCGGCCAAGTCGGTGCAGGTCGCCGCGATCAGGCCGCCGGTGCAGCTTTCGGCGGTGGCCAGCATCAGGCCCCGGCTTTGCATCCGCTGGGCCAATCGGGCGGTCAACTCGGCAAGGTGATTCATAGAGCGCTCCAGGCGGCCAGCACCAGCAGGGTACAGAACGCGGCCAGCAGGTCGTCGAGCAAGATGCCGAATCCGCCACGCGGCCCCAGGCCCTAGAAGTGGCGATCGGCCCAGGCCACCGGCCCCCACTAGACCGCAGCAAAAAAGCGAAACAGCGCGAAGGCCGCGATCTCCATGCCCAGCACGGCTGGAAGC
>JAXITB010000370.1:0-3196 GCA_034680305.1 Polaromonas sp.
GATGCCCAGACTTTGCAGGTGCTCGGCGGGACCGATGCCCGAGAGCTGCAGAATTTGGGGCGAGCCGATGCTGCCGGCGCTCAGGATCAGCTGTCCGCCCTCAGCCAGCTGCGCCTGGGCCTGTCCCGAGCCGGTCCAGACCTGCACGCCGTGGCAGTGCGTCTGCCCGTCGGCCTGCTTTTGCAGCATGAGCCCGCTGACCTGTGCATGGGTCCACATCTCAAAGTTCGGCCGTCCGTAGCAGGTGGGCCGCAGGAAGGCTTTGGCGGTGTTCCAGCGCCAGCCGCTGCGCTGATTGACTTCGAAATAGGCCACGCCCTCGTTGTTGCCGCCGTTGAAATCGTCGGTGGCGGGAATGCCAGCCTGCTGTGCGGCCTGGGCAAAGTCGTCCAGGATGTCCCATTGCAGGCGCTGCTTTTCCACCCGCCACTCGCCGGCGCCCTGCCGGCTCTTGTTGCCATGCACCGAGGCGAAGGCCTCGCTCACCGGCGGCGCACCGGGGTCGAGCCGGTAATGGTCTTCGTGGCGCATGAAGTCGGGCAGCACCTTCTGCCAGCCCCAGGCCTGGTCGCCGGTGAATTCGGCCCAGCGCTCGTAGTCGCGGGCCTGGCCGCGCATGTAGATCATGCCGTTGATGCTCGAGCAGCCGCCCAGCGCCTTGCCGCGCGGATACCTCAGCTTGCGCCCGTTCAGACCAGCGGCCGGCTCGGTCTGGTAGAGCCAGTCGGTGCGTGGGTTGCCGATGCAGTACAGGTAGCCCACGGGAATGTGGATCCAGTGGTAGTCGTCCTTGCGGCCGGCTTCGATCAGCAGCACACGCTTGCCCCTGTCGGCACTGAGGCGGTTGGCCAGCAGGCACCCGGCAGTGCCGGCGCCGACGATGATGTAGTCAAAAACGGGGTCGCTCATGGTCGCGGGCCTGGTCGATGCAATGAGCAAGATGGCTCGGCCCCGATTGTGGCAAACCAGCGGCTCGCGCATGCGGCGGCCTGCTCTGCCAGAATCGCCATCGTGCGCGCACCCACAGCCGGGCCCCGGTCCGGCCGGCCGCAGCGGTGCCTGTCGGCACCCGCACCATCGAATCAACGCCCAGCCGGGCGGATGTGCCAGTAGCAGTTCAAGGAAAGGGTCAGATCATCATGGGTCAATTCATCAACCTCCAGGCGGCCGACGGCTTCAGTTTTCCGGCCTATGTGGCCGAGCCGGCCGGCAAGCCGCGCGGTGCCGTGGTGGTGCTGCAGGAAATCTTTGGCGTCAATTCGCACATTCGGGCCGTCGCAGACGGTTATGCGGCCGAGGGCTATCTGGCGGTGGCGCCGGCCGCTTTCCATCGCGTCAAAGCAGGCGTGGAATTGGGCTACACCGCCGACGACATGAGCGCCGGCATTGCTCTGAAGTCGGCTGTCGAGGCTTTGCCCGCACCGGGCGTGATGCCTGACATCGAGGCGGCTGTGGCCTATGCGGCCCGCGCAGGCAAGGTGGGGGTGGTGGGCTATTGCTGGGGCGGCTTGCTGACCTGGCGCACCGCCTGCCTGGTCAAGGGCGTCAGTGCGGCCGCACCCTACTACGGCGGCGGTGTGACCAGCCCGGCCGAGGCCGCCCGCCAGCCCCTGTGCCCGGTGATGGCCCACTTTGGCGAGAAGGACCACTGGATCCCGATGGACTCGGTGCAGGCTTTTGCCAAGGCCCAGCCGGGCACCGAGGTGCATGTGTATGCGGCCGATCACGGCTTCAACTGCGATCAGCGCGGCTCTTGGGATGCGCCAGCGGCCAAGCTCGCGCGCGAGCGCACGCTGGCGTTTTTTGCCAAGCACGTGGGCTGAAAATCCAGCGGCTTGCTCGGCCGCCGGGCCGAGCTGTTCAGCGACAAGCCTTGATGTCCGAGCCCACCGGCGGTGTGCCGGTGGTGCAGCAGGCGCCGGCTTCCTTGCGGAACCAGGCCCATTCGTCGCAGCGCAGACCGCCGGGTAGCAGGCAGATGCCGCGTTCTCCGGCTGCACTGCGTTCGATCTGAGTGCGGCCACCGGCTTGCACGCAGGCCACCGCAGCCGGATTAGCCAGCCCCACTCGAGTTGGGCTTGGGGCGGCCTGTGGCGCGACCGGGGCGTTGGGCCAGGCGCAAGCGCTCAGCGCCGCTGCGGCCAGCACCGCGGTCAGCCAGGGCTTGCGAAGGCCCTTGGGGCGGAGGTTTGGGCTCATGGCGTCGCTTGCAGGGCCTGGTCGAGCACCTCCACCCAATGGCGTACCGGTGTGGCTGTGCCGCTTTGCAGGTGGGTGATGCAGCCGATGTTGGCCGAAACAATGGTCTGGGGCTGCCGCTCGCTCAGATGGCCGAGCTTGCGGTCACGCAACTCATAGGCGATCTGCGGTTGGAGCACCGAGTAGGTGCCGGCCGAGCCGCAGCACAGGTGGGGCTCGATGCGGGCGGTGGCGATGTCAAAGCCCAGTTCGGTCAGGTGTTGCTCGACCCCGCCTTTGAGCTGCTGGCCATGCTGCAGTGTGCAGGGCGGGTGGTAGGCCAGGGCGCCGGCCGGCAGCGCGCTGATCCGGGCCTTGAGCAGCGGCACCAGTTCGGGCAGCAACTCGCTCAAATCGCGCGTGAGGGCGCTGATGCGCTGCGCTTTGGCGGCATAGGCCGGATCACTGGCCAGGTGGTGGCCATACTCTTTGACGGTGACCCCGCAGCCTGAGGCGTTCATGACGATGGCCTCGACGCCAGACTCAACCTGCGGCCACCAGGCGTCGATGTTGCGGCGCATCTGCGCCAGCCCGCCGGTTTGGTCATTGAGGTGAAACTTGACGGCGCCGCAGCAGCCGGCGTCGGCCGGCAGCACCACCTCGATGCCCGCTGCGTCCAGCACGCGGGCGGTGGCGCTGTTGATGTTGGGTGCCATGGCCGGTTGCACGCAGCCGGCGAGCATCAGCATCTTGCGCGCGTGCTGGCGCCTGGGCCAGTCACCCGCCGGGCGCGCTTCGGGGACCTTGTTTTGCAGTGCCGGTGGCAGCAGGCCCCGCACCGCCTGGCCCAGCTTCATGGCCGGCGCAAACAGGGGCGAGGGCAGGCCTTCCTTGAGCGCCCAGCGCAGGGCCTTTTCGCCGGCCGGTCGGCTCACCTGTTCTTCAACGATTTGGCGGCCAATGTCCACCAGGTGCCCATACTGCACCCCGCTGGGGCAGGTGCTTTCGCAGTTTCGGC
>JAXITB010000371.1:0-3182 GCA_034680305.1 Polaromonas sp.
CCACCACGGCCGGTTCGGCGTTGCCGATGAAGTAGCCGATCTCGGCGCTCTGGTAGGCGGTGTTGAGCGCCAGGAACACGTGGCCCGCGCGCAGCGTGGCCAGGTACAGCATCACCGCCTCGACCGACTTTTCAACCTGAACCGCGATGCGGGCGCCTTTTTCCAGACCCAGCGAATCGAGCAGATTGGCCATCATGGCGGTGGCCCGATCGAGGTCGCGCCACGAATAGCACAGCCCGGTGTCGGTCTCGATGGCGGTGGTGTCCAGGTCGGCGGGGAAACCCGCCCTCAGGGCGGCAAACAGGTTGTGGTTGCTCATGGCTGTCAAAAAAGCTGAAGAATCGGTCAGGAAAATTGGGCGGTGCGCTTGTCCATGAAGGCGCTAACGCCTTCGCGATGCTCGGCGGAAGCCGCATAGTCATAGGCGGTGGCCACCAGGCGCTCGAGCGTGGCCGACTGCGTTTGAGCCAGCGCCCGCAAAGTGGCCTTGTTCATGCGCGCCGCCTGCGGTGCGAGTCTGGCCATGCGCCCCGCCAGTTCGGTCACGGCAGCGGGCAGTTCGTCAGCCGGCATGGTCTGGTGCAAGAAGCCGCGCTGCAGCAAAACCGGCGCGGGCAAGACCTGAGCGGCCAGCAGCATCTCGCGGGCCGTGGCATCACCGGCCACACGCGCCACCAGCGCCGCCTCACGCGGCGCCATGGGAAAGCCCAGCTTGGCAATGGGAGCGCCGAAACGGGCTGACTCGCTGGCCCAGCGCAAGTCGCAGCAGCAAGCGATCTCAACGCCGGCACCCATGCAATTGCCCTCGATCTGCGCCACCACGGGCAGGTCGCAGCCGAGCATGGCAGCCAGCGCGCCCCAGACCTCGTCTTCATGGAAGGCCCGCAAACTGGACTCTTCAAACCGGAAGTCGGCGTATTCGGCGATGTCGCCGCCGGCGCAGAAATGCCCCGCCTCGCCCTGGACGATCACGACCCGCACCTGCTGGTCTTGCTGCAAGTCCAAAAAAATTTCGCGCAACTGGACCCACATGGCGCGGGACATGGCGTTCATGCGCTGCGGGTGGCGCAGCAGCACCTGCGCCACCGCCCCTTCCCGCCGGCACAAGACTTCACCGCTCATGCCGACTTACCTCCAATGACCACATCGGACTCGGACAGGCGGCTCAATCGAGCTTGGCGCCGGAGGCCTTGACCACCGCCGCCCAGCGCTTGACCTCGGCGCTGACAAAACCGCCGAACTGCGTCGGGGTCAGGCTCCCGAATTCGGCGCCGTTGGACGCCCAGATGGCTTTGAGCTCATCGGCCGCGCTGGCCCGGCGCACCTCTTCGACGATGCGCGCCTGCACATCGGCCGGCGTACCCCTGGGCGCCCACAGGCCGTACCAGGTGGTCACGGTGTATTCAGGCAAACCCAGTTCGGCCGCGCAGGGCACGTCGGGGAAGGCGGGGTTGCGCTTGCCACCGGCCATCATGAGGGCCTTGATCCGGCCGCCCTTGATGTGCTGGGCCGATGAGCCCAGCCCGTCGAACATCATGTCGACATTGCCGGCAATCAGGTCTTGCAGGGCCGGGCCCGCACCGCGATAAGGGATATGGGTGATGAAGGTCTTGGTCTGCTGCTTGAACAACTCGCCAGCCAGATGGTGGGACGTGCCGGCACCGGCCGAGCCGTAGTTAAAGCGCCCTGGCGCCTTGCGCACCCGATCAATGAATTCCTTGAAGTCGCCCGGCTGGTTTTTGGGGTTGACCACCAGCACCTGGGGCACGTTGGCCACCAGAACCAGGGGCACGAAGTCTTTTTCGATGTCGTAGTCGAGCTTGGGGTACATCGAGGGGGCAATGGCGTGATGCACCGCGCCCATGAACAGGGTGTAGCCATCTGCCGCAGCCTTGGCGGCAATGCCCGCGCCCAGGGTGCCGCCCGCACCGCCGCGGTTGTCGATCACCATCTGGCGCCCAGTCAACTTGGCAAACTGGGCCGACAAGGGCCGTGCAAACGCATCGGTACCGCCACCGGCCGGAAACGGAACCACCAGGTTCACCGGCTTGGAAGGCCAGGTCGATTGGGCCTGGCTGCCCAGACTGAAGCCGGCCGCAGTGGCAGCCGAGTAGCGCAACAAGGCGCGGCGTGACAGGGGGAAGTGCTTCATCTCGTCTCCTTTTGAATGGACGCGCCGTGGCGTCGACACGAAACCGCCAGACCTTGCGGGCCAGTCCGTGCCCAGGGTCTTCTTAACGGCTGAGCTGTATTGTGGCGGCAGTTCGGCCCTGACTGGCAGGCGGGGTCACTCACTGGCCCTGGCTGCCCAGCCGCTGGCGCCCCGACCACACCCACAAAGCCAGGCCCGCCGCCACCATGGGCAAACACAGCCACTGGCCCATGGTCAAGCCCAGGCTGAGCAAGCCCAGGTAGTCGTCGGGCTGGCGATAGTACTCGGCGATGAAACGAAAAACACCGTAGCCGATGAGGAAGGCGGCCGACACCCGCCCTTGCGGCTGCGGCCTTCGTGCAAGGAGCCACAGCAGCACAAAAAGCAGGAGGCCTTCGAGCAAAAACTGATAAATCTGCGAAGGATGCCTAGGCGCCGGGCCCGCACCCGGAAACACCATGGCCCAGGGCAAGGAGGGGTCGGCCACTCTGCCCCACAACTCGCCGTTGATGAAGTTGCCCAGGCGCCCGGCCGCAAGACCCGTAGGCACGCAAGGGGCAATCAGGTCCATCACCTGGAGCCAAGGTCGGCCACGGCTGCGGGCAAACCACCACTGCGACACCAGCACACCGAGCAGGCCCCCATGAAAACTCATGCCGCCTTGCCACAGGGCGAGGATCTCCAGCGGGTGGGCCGCGTAGTAGGCGGGCTTGTAAAACAGGCAGTAGCCCAGGCGCCCACCGAGCACCACGCCCATCACGCCGAGAAACAGCAGGTCCTCCACATCGCGCGCACTCCAGGCCGCCGGCGTGCGGATGTCGGCATAGGGCTGGTGTTTCAGGCGCTGGCGGGCCAGCAGGAAAAACAGCCCAAAGGCAGCCAGGTAGGTCAGGCCGTACCAGTGGATGGCCAGCGGCCCGATTTGGAGGGCCACGGGGTCAATGGAGGGGTGCATCAGCATGGTCGTGGAGTGTAGGAGTCGGGTTGTGGTTCGGGTTCGGGTTCGGGTTCGGGGGGTCGGCATCGCAGG
>JAXITB010000372.1:0-3175 GCA_034680305.1 Polaromonas sp.
AGGGCTGGTCTTGGTACATCGCCGTCGTTTCGGTGATTTCGGTGGTTGCCTGTGCAGTGGTGCTCTGGATAGCCGGCAAGGCGCGTGTCAGTGCGCAGGCGCTGGCCCGCAATGACAACACCACCGGCCATGTGTGGGACGAAGACCTGCGTGAGTACAACAATCCGCTGCCTCGTTGGTGGATGTGGTTGTTCATGATCACCGTGGTTTTTGGTCTCATTTATTTGGCGGTCTTTCCTGGCCTGGGCGGTTTTGAGGGCCTGCAGAAGTGGAGCCAGCAAGGCCAGCACAAGGCCGATGCCGAGCGCATGCACGCCAGCCTGGCGCCCCTCTATGCGGAGTTCACCGCCAAGCCGGTGGCTGAGCTGAGCAAAGACCCGCGTGCCCTGGCCATTGGCCAGCGTCACTTCATGAACTACTGCTCGCAGTGTCACGGCTCCGACGCGCGTGGCGGCAAGGGCTATCCCAACCTGACCCAGGGCAATGCCGGCTGGCTGGGGCCGCTTAATGGCGATCACATCGTTCAGACGGTGACACAAGGCCGGCAAGGGGTGATGCCGCCCATGGGAGCGGCCATCGGCAGCGAGGCGGCCATGAGCGATCTGGCGCATTACGTGCTGTCCCTGTCGGGGAGCCCGCACAACGAGATCAAGGCTTTCAGCGGCAAGAAGCACTACGCGGCCTGCGCCGCTTGCCACGGCAATGACGGCAAGGGCAACAAGGCCTTGGGCGCGCCCAACCTGAGCGACAACTACTGGCTGCACGGCTGGGGCGAGGCGGCCATCGTGAACATCATCAAGAACGGCAAGGCCAACGTCATGCCGGCTCAGTCGGCCTGGCTGTCGGCCGAGCAGATCCATGTCTTGGCCGCCTATGTGCTCAGCCTGTCGGGCGGTGGGGTGGATCTGACCACCCAGTCGGCCGCCACCATCGAGCCTGCCAAGGCCAAGTGAGCAATCCAGGAGTGAAGTTGGAGCCCAGTTCAGGTCAGCGGGTCATCCCGATCAAGCCGGTCGAGCCAGATGACGATTCCACCGTCGTCACCTCGCTTTACCAGACTGAGCGCAAGATCTATCCGCGCAGCGTCTCCGGCTGGTTCAGCCGCTGGCGCTGGGCTTTGGTCTGGGCCACCCAGTTGGTGTTCTATGGCCTGCCCTGGCTTAATCTCCATGACCGGCAAGCGGTGTTGTTTGATCTGAGCGCTCGTCGGTTCTACATCTTCGATCTGGTGCTTTACCCGCAGGACCTGATCTATCTGACCGGCTTGCTGATCATCAGCGCCCTGTCGCTGTTCTTGTTCACCGCCGTGGCGGGCCGACTGTGGTGTGGCTATGCTTGCCCGCAGACGGTTTACACCGAAATCTTCATGTGGATCGAGCGGCGCGTTGAGGGCGACCGCATGCAGCGCATCAAGCTCGATCAGGGTCCCATGACAGCCGCCAAGTTCGCTCGCAAGGCCACCAAGCATGGCTTGTGGGCTGCGGTGGGTTTGTGGACCGGCTTTACCTTTGTGGGCTACTTCACGCCCATCCAGGAGCTGGCGCTAGAGGTCAGCACGGCTTCATTGGGCCCCTGGGAGACCTTCTGGGTGCTGTTTTACGGCTTTGCGACCTACGGCAACGCCGGCTGGATGCGTGAGCAGGTCTGCAAATACATGTGCCCTTATGCACGTTTCCAAAGCGCCATGTTCGACAAAGACACACTCATCGTGTCTTACGACCAGGCGCGTGGCGAGGGCCGGGGTGCGCGCGCCCGCAGTGAATCGGCTCAGACCTACCGGGCCCGCGGGCTGGGCGACTGCATCGACTGCGGCCTGTGCGTGCAGGTCTGCCCCACAGGCATCGACATTCGCAACGGCCTTCAATACGAGTGCATCAGCTGTTCGGCCTGCATCGATGTGTGCAACACCGTGATGGACAAGATGCACTACCCGCGTGGCCTGATCCGGTACAGCACGCCCAACGGCCTGGCCCTGGGCTTGTCGGTGGCGCAAATGTGGCGGCGCGTGGCCCGCCCACGGGTCTTGATCTACAGCGGCATTTTGCTGGCGCTGGCAGCGGCCGTGCTCGGGTCGCTGGCGGTTCGCTCGAACTTCAAGGTCGATGTGGTGCGCGACCGCGGCGCCATAGCGCGCATGGTGGGGGCAGGGACCATCGAGAACGTCTACCGGCTGCAGATCATGAATGCGACCGAGCAGCCGCAGACCTACCGGCTGCGGGTCGATGGCATTGAAGGCTTGCACATCGCCTCGGGTGATCTGGTCAAGGTGGCGGCCGCTGGCTCCTTGTGGGTTCCGGTGCGCGTACAGATACCGCCGGGGCAGGCCGGCCCTGGCTCCTACCCGATCCGCTTTCGCATCGAGCAAAACGACATCGACGGCCACGAATTGATCGAGAAGTCGGTGTTTTTGGTGCCGCGTTGAAGCGGCGTCTGCATGCCATCAAAGCACAGGAGACCTCCCCCATGAAGACCGATCTGAACTCATCTCGTCCCTGGTGGAAGGAGCCCTACCTTTGGCTGGTGGTGGGTCTGCCCCTGTCGGCCGTTCTGGCCTGCGTGGTCACAGCGGTCTACATCTTGCGCGGGCCCGATCGGGTGGTGATGGAGGACCGATTGGCTCGGGCCATGGCGCAGGAGATCAGCCGCGCCGCGCCTGCATCGCAGCCGGCCCTGGTGGGGCGCAATCACAGCGCCACCGGTGGAGCCAAGCATGGCCAGCCCTGATCAGCGGCTCGACCCCCAGGATCCGACGGTTCGCTTGGAGCGGACGATTCGCTTCTGGGGGGTGATCCTTTGGCCCTCTTTTTTGGCCGCTTGCCTGCTCGAGTTCATGGTCTTTGCGATTGTGGACCCGGCCGAACTGCATTGGCCGGGCCATGTCGGGCCGGCGTCAAATCGGGCGATTTACACCGTGGCGTTTTTCGCCTTCTGGCTGGTCAACATCGTGTGCTGCCGGTTGGTGCTGTGGCTGTCAACCAGCGCCCAGCCGCAGGGCTTGATGTCGCTCAGTGACAAACCTGAGGATTGACCAGCCGTTTCAGCGCTTCGGCATCCTGAATGTGGATGTGGCGCTGCTTGACTTCAATGATGCCTTCGTCGGCAAAGCGTGAAAAGGTGCGGCTGACGGTTTCGAGCTTCATGCCCAGATAGCTGCCGATTTCTTCGCGCGTCATGC
>JAXITB010000373.1:0-3171 GCA_034680305.1 Polaromonas sp.
CGAGGTGCAGTTCGACGACTGGATGTATCTGATGGATCAGCGGGTGATGCTCAACAAGGCGGTGATGAGCAAGTTTGGCATCCGGCTGGGCGAAGTCACGCTGTCCTTCGTTAAACGCTGAACCCGGACCATGGCGCACAACCCCAAAATGACCCACTGGCGGGGTCAGACCGTCTGGCTGGTGGGCGCCTCCAGCGGCATCGGCCTGGCCACCGCGCAAGCCCTGCACCGGGCCGGCGCGCAGGTGGTGGTGTCGGCCCGGCAGCAAGCCCTGCTGCAAGAGTTCGTGGCTGGGCACCCCGGCGCCCAGGCCTGTCCGCTCGATGTGACCGACGCGGCCGCGGTGCAGGCGCTGGCCGGCCAGCTGCTGGCCCAGGGCCCGCTGGATCTGGTGGTGTATTGCGCGGGTCATTACAAGGCGCAGCGGGCTTATGACTTTGAGCTGTCTCAGATGCTGCTGCACCAGCAGATCAACTATGTGGGCGCGCTGCATGTGCTGGCCGCGGTGCTGCCGGCCATGCTCGAGCGCGGGCGCGGCCACCTCAGTCTGATTGGCAGTGTGGCCGGTTATCGCGGCCTGCCCAAGAGTTTGGCTTATGGCCCCACCAAGGCGGCCCTGATCAATCTGGCCGAAAGCCTGTATGCCGATCTGCACCCGCGCGGCATTGGTGTGAGCCTGGTCAATCCGGGTTTTGTGCAGACCCCGCTGACTGAGCAAAATCGTTTTCATATGCCGGCACTCATTAGCCCTGAGCAAGCGGCCGACGAAATGCTGCAGGGCTGGCGGCGCGGCCGTTTTGAGATTCACTACCCGCGCCGCTTCACCCGCTGGATGAAGCTGCTCAAGTGCCTGCCCGACGTGCTCTACCTGCCGCTGGTCACCCGCATGGCCAAAGAGCCTTGAGGGGCCGCTTGCCCGACGCCATCATGTCCATCCCAACGCCCATCGCGCCAGAGCGCATCGAGACCCTGGTGCAGTTTTTCGAGCAGTTGCAGCGCAGTGACCTGCACCGCCTGCCGCAGTTGTATGCGGCGCAGGCTTACTTTCGCGACCCCTTCAACGAGGTCAGGGGCGTGACGCAGATTGGGCGCATCTTCGAGCACATGTATGAGGCGCTCGATCAGCCGCATTTTGTGGTCACCGAGCGCCTGCAACAGGGGCGGCAGTGCTTTTTGGTGTGGGAATTTCGCTTTCGGTTCAAGCGCTTTGATCGCAGCGTCTGGCAGGTGGTCCATGGCAGCTCTCACCTGCGCTTTGACGACGCTGGTTTGGTGGATTACCACCGCGACTATTGGGATGCGGCCCAGGAGCTCTATGAAAAGATCCCTGGGCTGGCCTCGCTCATGCGCTGGCTGCGCCGGCAGGCCAATCGCTGAGCGCGGGCCGCTCAGGCGGTGTGGGTGTCTGTGAAGCTCTGCCGCTGCGAGAGCTTTTCGTACAGACGCGCCAAATTGGGATGGCGTCCGCGCCAGTCGATGTGCGAAAACCGCAGATCCAGATAGCCCAGCGCGCAGCCCACCGAAATGTCGGACAGGCTCAGGTGCACGCCGCTGCAGTAGTTTTTGTCGCCCAGGCCGATGCTCATCGAGCGCAGGGCGGCGTCGACCTTGCCCATCTGCCGGTCGATCCAAGCCTGACTGCGCTCGCCTTCCTTGCGGCCTGACCAGGTCGCTTCGAGCCGCGCCAAAACGCAGGCATCGAGGGCGCCATCGGCCAGCGCCTCCCAGGTCTTGACTTCGGCGCGTTCGCGCCCGCTTGGCGGAATGAGCTTGCCCACCGGCGAGAGCGCGTCCAGGTACTCGACGATCACCCGCGAGTCGAACACCGCCTCGCCGCCCTCCATCACCAGGCAAGGCACCTGCCCCAGGGGGTTGGCTTCCGCCATGCGGCTGTCGGCGGCCCAGACGTCTTCGATCACGAACTGGTAATCCAGTTTTTTCTCGGCCATCACGATGCGCACTTTGCGCACGTAGGGACTGGTGGTGGAGCCTATGAGTTTCATCGTGTTCTTGAAAGCGAGTCAGTGAAAGACTGTTCGAGATTCTAGCCAGTCGTTCGCGGATGCCGCGAGGCTGCAGGCATGGACGCCGACGCCGGCCCCATTGGAAGCAGCCTTCGGCCGGCTTTGGGCGGCGCCTGGAGGTCGGGCTACCTACAATGTGGCCATGTCTGAGTCCACCATCGATGCGCTGTCCCCGCTGGACGGCCGCTATGCCGCCAAGTTGCAAGACCTGCGCCCGCTCATGTCCGAGCAGGGCTATATGCACCGCCGGGTGCAGGTGGAGGTGGCCTGGTTCATTGCCCTGTCCGATGCCGGCTTGGCCCAGTTCAAGCCCCTGAGTGCCGAGGCCAGGGACGAGTTGCAGCGCTTGGTCAGCCAGTTCAGCCGAGACGACGCGCTGGCCATCAAGGCCATCGAAAAAACCACCAACCATGATGTGAAGGCGGTCGAGTATTGGCTCAAGTCGCGCTTGCAGGCCCGACCCGAACTGGCGGCGGCGGCCGAGTTCGTGCACTTTGCCTGCACCAGCGAGGACATCAACAACACCAGCCACGCCCTGCAACTCAAAAGCAGCCGCGATCAGGTGCTGCTGCCGGCGCTCGACGCGATCATCGCCAGCCTGCGCGCCATGGCCCATCAGTACGCCGATGTGCCCATGCTAAGCCGCACCCATGGCCAGACCGCCAGCCCCAGCACGGTGGGCAAGGAAATGGCCAATGTGACGGTGCGACTTCAGGCCGCGCGCGAGAAGATCGCCGCCGTGCGAATTCTGGGCAAGATGAATGGCGCCGTGGGCAACTACAACGCCCACCTGTCGGCCTGGCCCGATGTCGACTGGGAGGCCTTCAGCCGCCGGGTGGTCGAGTCCCCCGAGCCGCAAGGTCTGGGCCTGAGCTTTCAGGCTTACAGCACGCAGATCGAGCCCCACGACTACATGGCCGAGTTGTTCGATGCGGTGGCCCGCGCCAACACCATCCTCATCGATCTGGCCCGTGACATATGGGGCTATGTCAGCCTGGGCTACTTCAAGCAGCGTCTGAAGGCCGGTGAGATCGGCTCGTCGACCATGCCGCACAAGGTCAACCCCATCGACTTCGAAAACGCCGAGGGCAATTTGGGTCTGGCCAATGCCCTGCTGCGCCACCTCAGCGAGAAGCTGCCCATCAGC
>JAXITB010000374.1:0-3144 GCA_034680305.1 Polaromonas sp.
ATCAGCAAGGTGTAGCCATCTGGTGCCGACTTGGCCACCGCATCGGCCCCGATCGCACCACCAGCGCCGCCACGGTTCTCAACCAGTACGGGCTGCCCCATGTTCTCGCTCATGCGCTGGGCAATCAGGCGGGCCACCACGTCGGTGGTGCCACCAGCGGGAAAGGGAACGATGATTTTCAAGGGCTTGGCCGGGAAGGACTGCGCCCAAGACACCCGCGTGCCTACTCCCAGACTGGCGGCTCCAAGCCCTACGGTGAAATGACGGCGATTGATGCGCATATCAGCTCCTGATGAATGACCAAGCCATGATGCACAAGCTCCCGGGGCCAGGTCAAGGGTGGAAACCTGATCCGGAAAACGAGCAACCGTTCAGAGGGGCCGCCTGGATGCCCTGAACGGACTGCCCAGGACCTACAGCCTGATTTAACTTCGAACTCCAAATGGTGCAACCGGGAGGACTACCGCCGCAAGAGATTGAGCCCGCCACGAAATACCGCTAGACTGCAAACATTTGTAAAATAAATCCAAAATTTGATACAACTGGGTCGAAATGTTCCTTGAAGTGCTCACAGATCTGGCCGAAGATGCTTGGTGGAGCCTGCAGTGGCCCAGCCCAGAGGGCTCTTGGCGGGCCTGGCGCAGCAGCTTAGGATTCGTGGTGCTCGAGTCGCCCGCAGTGCTGACCGACCCGGATGAACTGAGTTGCCTGCGCGCCTTGCAACTCGGATTGACAGCCCCCTGGCGTCTGCCCGCACGTCTGGTGATGAGGGATCAGGCGCTGCACCTGCAAGTGGCCTGGGCCGAGCAGGCCGGCTTGCCGGCCGATGACCTGCCTGCCGCGCTGCTGGAAGACCTCCAAACCGCTCAGAACCTGCTGCGTGACTGGACGCAAGAAGAGCCGCAGGCCGAACCCAGGGAAGACGAGAACCCCACGCTCGAGCCCCAGGCGCTTGAGGCCATCGGCCGCGTGTTCGATCTGCTCGAGCAAGACCCTGAACTCGGCCCGCTGAGCGAGCTCGACGACGATACGGGCGAGCTGACCATCGGGGTCGAGGACGACGAGTGGCTGGTTTTCATGCGCCCTTTGCCAGCCACGACTGGGGCCCAGCAGGTGGCAGTGATGTTGCCTCAAGAGTTATTGCCCGCCCAGGGGCCTGAGTTGCACGCCAGCCTGCAATTGCATCTGCAAGGCAATGACGCCCTGCAGTTGGGGCCGCAAGTGCACTGGGTGGTCGATGCGGGTGGCCAGCAGCTGTTTCTGCAAGCCCTGCTTGACCCGGGTGCTGTCACCATTGAACAGCTGCGCCTGCTGCTGGCGCGCATGCTGGCCCTCGAGGCAGAACTTTCGGGCGAAGACACCAGCGACCTGAGCCCCCCTTTCGACCCTCTGCAACTGCATCTCTCGGGCCTGCGCGCCTGAGCCCCACGCATGCACCATCCAATCACGCGCAGCGCCTCCTTTCAGACGCCGACGACCACCAGGCTCGAGGGCGCTGACCCGACTCAAGCGCCTGGCTCGCCGCAGCGCCTGTCCCAAGCGGTATCGGCACCGCCGGCGCGCGCGCTGAGCATGCACGCCGGAGAGCTGAAGTCGCTGCTGGCAAGCCGGCTCTCGGGCGCGCAAGCTTCTCATCCTGAGGAGAGTGTCAGCCAAAGTCATGGCCTCGAATGCGGCCCAGAAGAACTCAACGAGACGCTTCGAGCCTCTGAGTCTTCTCAGCCCTCGCAACCCTACAGCGCGAATGAGGCTCTGGACTTTCGGACCATGATGAGTACGGCCGGACAGGCCACCGCCGACCAATTGATAGATCGTCTTTGGACTAAGCACGCCGATAGCGGCGACCCTGCTGTACAGCAGCGGCTGAATCAGGCGATGCTGCAAGTGCAGGCCTTCAAAACCCAGCTGGCGGCCGACCTGGACCAGGCAGGTCAACGAGCCGCAAAGATTCAAGCCCAGCCTGGGGCTTCTGCGGCGCAGCAACTCGGGGAGATCAAAGCACTCATGGGTGGGCAGATCAAGGAACCCAACAGCACCAAGAGCCTATGGAAATTCAGTTTTTCCGATAACCGACGAGCCAAGGCCCAGCTCAAGGGGATCGAGCACGCCGCCAAGCAAGGCCGGCCCTTTGAGCCGCCCGGCCCGCCGGTGCACCTGCAGGCGGCCATGTCCGCCTACCTCAAAGGCACGCTCAAGCGCGCCGGGCTCGCCGACAAGGCCCAAATCAAGGCGGTCAAGGGCGATCTGGCCAAACAGATGGCCCATCACAACGAACGTCACCAAAAATGGGAAACCATCGAGAACACCATCGCGCTCAAGGGCATGAATGGTCAAGAGACGCCATTTAGCAACCGCATCACGCCCGCGCGCTTGTTCAGCGAACAGGTGGCCGCCACCTACACCGACGGTCAAAAAGGCGTCGCCTGCCTGAGCAACACCAACGCCACGCAGACCGCCAATTTGTGGAAAACCGACTTTCAAGCCGAGGGCGGCGGCGTCAAGTTCTCAGCCCTGCGCCACGGCATCCACGACGCCTACAAAATCAAGGATGTGCAAGCTCGCGAGGCGGCGGCATCACAAAAGGTCGATCAATTCCTCCGTGCGGCGGTCGATGCCTACCCTGAAAAGCTAAAACCCACTGCCGACGGCAGCTATTCGCTGGACTTGGTGTCCGTCTCGCTCGTCTCGCCAGGTAAGTTTGGCGGCGAAGGCGAGATGTGGGCACACCAGCGCGCCGCCTATGAAAAAGCCAATGGCCAGGCGCTGACCATGACGGCCGACCTCGGCGATGGGCAGGGTCCGAGGGAAATCACCGTCAAACCCAATATCCTGGCCTTCAGCACCCCGGTCAACAGCGTGGCACTGGACAGCGCCCTGCTCAGGCCATTCATCGGCGGGCTGTCGGTGAGTCAGCAGGCCAACGATGCCAGCATCACAGGACTGATCGGCTCGAGCGCGGCCGGCAACCCAATCGATGGACTGGCCGGCCGGAAGCTTGCGGAGATCAACCAGAAGATTCGGCAAGCCGAGCAGGCTGGCGAGGACACGAGCAGTTTGATCGCCCACCGAGATCGCATCACGGGCTTGGTCGATCAGGTGCGCCAGATCATGAACGAGCCGGCAAGCAGTCCGATGTCCTGGCAG
>JAXITB010000375.1:0-3136 GCA_034680305.1 Polaromonas sp.
CGCTGCGCCTGTTCGAGCTTGAACTCGCGGCTGTAGGTGCCCAGCTCGATCACGATCTGACCGGGCTTGAGATGCGCCAGCACGCCGTCATCGCCTTCAAGCGCGCTGCGTTGCGCGGCTTCGTCAGGCAGGCACAGCAAGAGGATCTGACATGCTCGGGTGACTTCACCCGGGGTGCCCAGGCGCTGGCCACCGGCTGCTTCAAATTCGGGGGCGGCCGATCGGCGGTAGCCCAATACGGTGTAACCGGCTTGCAGCAGATTGCGAGCCACCGGCAGGCCGAGTTGGCCGATGCCAATGAGGCCCAGGGTGGGAAGGGCATTGGGTGACAAGGGACGTTTCTCCATGGCGGGGGCCGGTGACACCGGCCGAGCTCTGATTTTGCACGGCCCGCCCCTCAATCCCGCGCCGGGCAAACCCTTCCTGAGCCAAGGTCAGCGGGGTGATGGGGCGTGGCCGCCGATCTGGCCGCTTGCACCTCACCGGGCGGGGCGTGTGATTCTTGAGGCCGCTGTGCGGTTGATCGCCGATTGGCTTGCCCTGGCCTGGCATTTTTTATATAGTTAGGCGCCTAAATAAATTCAGTGGTTTGCCGGAGGCCTTGTCATGATCACCCCAGAAGAAAACGAGCGGCTGTGCCGCGTGGAAGGCGCTGCCCCCATGGGGCAGCTCATGCGTCGCCATTGGATGCCGGTGTGTCTGATCGAGGAGGTCAGCGAGCCCGATGGTGCGCCGGTGCGGGCACGCATTCTTGGCGAAAACCTGGTGGTGTTTCGAGACAGTGCCGGCGAGGTGGGTGTACTCGAAGAGGCTTGCCCCCACCGCCGTGCCTCGCTGGTCTATGGCCGCAACGAAGAGGGCGGGCTGCGTTGCCTCTACCACGGCTGGAAGATGGATGTGAAGGGGCGGGTGATCGAGATGGTGTCGGAGCCAGCCGCCAGCTGCTTGGCAGCCAAGGTGCAGCACAAGGCTTACCCGGTCAAAGAGTGGGGTGGCATGGTCTGGGCTTGGTTTGGCCCGGCAGACCAGGTGGCTGATTTCGTGCCGCCGCCTTGGGCGCCGACCGCGGAGGCGCGCGTGTCGATTGCCAAGGCCATCATCCCTTGCAACTGGGCCCAGATCCTGGAAGGGGCCATCGACTCGGCGCACAGCTCGAGCCTGCATTCGTCCGACATGGTGCCGGCGCGGGTGGCCGGGGGCCAGGCCACCGACACCAACTGGCTGCGCCCGTCGACGGACAAGGCCCCGCGCATGCAGGTCCAGCGCGGCAACTACGGCTTTCGCTACGCCGCCATCCGGCGCCCGATCCAAAACGCGGCCACCCATGAGTACGTGAGGCAGACGGTGTTTGTGGCCCCGATCACCGTGCTGGTGCCGCCCAACAATTTGTACAACGTGGCCAATGTCAACGTGCCGATGGACGACACCCACACCGTGTTTTACTTCCTCGCCTGGGGCCATCCCGCCACCACGCCGCAGACCGAGACCTGGCGCAAGTTCCTGCGGCAAACCGTAGGGGTAGACCTCGACGCGCATTACCGGCCGCTGCGCACCGACGACAACCGCTTCTGGCAAGACCGGCAGGCCATGAAGGCGGGCAACTTCACTGGCATCACCGGCTTTCCCAACCAAGACATCGCCATGTGGGTGACCATGGGGCCGATCACCAACCGTTCTGAGGACAGGCTGGGCGCCAGCGACATGGCGGTGGTCGAGTTTCGCAAGCAGATGCTCGAAGCCTTGCGCGCTTTTGAGCAGGGTGAGCCTGCCATCGGCACTGGTGATCTGGCCATCCCCAGGACGGTGGTGTCTTACCAAGCGGTGATCCCCAAGACGGTCGATTGGCGCGACCATGAGTGCTCTTACATTTGGGGCGCAGATGAAAAGCGGCCTGAACTGGAGCCGTCCTATTCGGTCAAGGCATGATCACTTCCCCAAAGAAACGGCCAATAAAAACATGACTCAACTGCAGCTTTCGGTCGCCATGGGCGACTACGACCGCACCCGCGCCCTGATCGATGGCCGGGTCCAGATCGACGGCGTAAACCCGATCTACATGACGCTTTACCCGGAAGAAATGTTTTTTCGGGCCATGCGCAGCCAGGACTTCGACATTTGCGAGCTGTCCTTTTCCAGCTACACGGTCAAAACGGCCAAGGGCGATTGCCCTTATGTGGCCGTGCCGGTGTTCTTGTCGCGTGCGTTTCGGCACACCTCGATCTATGTGCGCAAGGACCGGATCAAGTCGCCGCAAGACCTCAAGGGCAAGCGCATCGGACTGCCAGAGTACCAACTCAGTGCCAATGTGTGGGCCCGCGCCATCTTGCAGGACGACTACGGCGTGGCCCCGGAAGATGTGATCTGGGTGCGCGGCGGCATTGAAACCCCCGGTCGCCCCGAAAAGATCGCGCTGCAACTGCCGCCTGGGGTCCGACTTGAAAGCGCGCCCGAGGGCAGCACCATCTCGCAGATGCTCGACCGCGGCGAGATCGACGGCTTCATGGCGCCGCGCCCACCGAGCGAGCAGGCGCTGCGCAACCCCAACATCGGCTGGCTCTTTGACGACCCGACGGCAGTGGCGCGCGACTACTACAAGCGCACCAGCATCTTCCCCATCATGCATGTGGTGGGTGTGCGCAAGACCTTGTGCGAGCAGCACCCCTGGTTGCCTGGCGCGGTGTTCAAGGCCTTCAGTCAGGCCAAGGATGCCGCGCTGCAAGCCCTGTCAGACACTTCGGCCACCAAGGTGACGCTGCCTTTTGTGGAAGAGCAGCTCAGGGCCGCCCGCGAGACACTGGGCGATGACTTCTGGTCCTATGGCGTGGCCAAAAACCGCGCCACCATCGACACCTTCTTGCGCCATCACCACGCGCAGGGGCTGTCGGCTCGCCGCTTGCAGGTCGAAGAGGTTTTTCACCCTGCGACTTACGAGACCTACGCCATCTGACCGGCCACCTCAGGCCTCGGGCGGAGCCTGTGCGTCGCTGGCATCGGCGGCCAGGTTTTCCAGCACCTTGAGCAGGAACTGGCGGTTCGCCTGTACCTGAGCGGCGCTGCTGCCGGCCACGCTGATGCGGTTGACCTCTTCGGCCAAGGGCACCAGTTTCTTTTGCAGGCCGCGCCCGGCTCGGGTCAG
>JAXITB010000376.1:0-3135 GCA_034680305.1 Polaromonas sp.
ACTAGGGCGGTTTTCCCCACCCAGCCCAGGGGGCTTGAGCCATGGTGTGCAGCCAGGTCAAGTCAAGAAGACGCTCCCTCTGTAACCACGCGGGGGGCGGTCGGCGGGAGGTGCTTTTTTTGGGGGGGGCCTGAGGTCGCTGCCTGTGGTGAATTGGCGACGACTTTGACCCTGAAGTCGACACTGGCTCAGGGCCAAACGGTCGGGCCGGCGGCCAAGCGCGGCGGCGCGGACGGACGCTCAGTCCGGGTGGCTGGCGGTCTGAATCGAGATCGTGGTGACCACGGGCGTCACGATCTTCTTGAGGCCATGGCCCGCGTTGGGCACAAGCGCCACCTTGAGCAGCCCCAATTGGGACAAACGCCCGCCATCTTTTGAGACCGAGCTGGGATCGCGCCGAGCAGCCAAAGCCAGATCGGCAATGGAACAGCCGCCCTGCTTGGCCAGCCTGAGCAGCTCAAATCGCTTGGGCGTGAGCTGGCGAATCAACCCTTCAAACTCAAAGATGGTCAGCACCTTGGCAAAAGGCAGGGCATCGGCCTGGGCATCGAGCGCGCGGGCCAGCGCCTTGCCCTTGCGCGCGCGGTCTCGCAGTGGCCGGTAACGCTTGAAGTCGTCTGCTGAAATCTTGGGCTCGCTCATGGCACGGCGGCTTGGGTGTCAAGCGCCGCAGCGTCGCTCAACGCTGCGGCGCCTCTGAGCCCATCAGGCCATCACCCGGAAGTCATCGACCTCGCTGGCGCGCACATACTCGAAGGCCGCATCGGCCACCAGCACCGCACGGCCGTTGACGCCGGTGGCGAAGGTGCGGCCGGCCTCATGAACGCCAGGCACCGGCTGACGCTCAACGCCGTCGCTCACCAGGTTAATGGCGCTCAGCCCCCAGTCGGCCAGGCTGCGCACCTCACCGGCGTCGCTGATGCCGTTCTGGTTGGCGTCGCGCCAGACCTTGAACTGGGCAAACAGCTCGTCCAAGGCGTCAAACACACCGTCGCGGTGGGTGTCGAACTTGGCGGCCAAGCCCTCCAAGTCGGTCTTGCCGCCGTACTGCGCAAAAGCGTATTGGGTGTGGTCGTGCACCTGACCGTCTTGGTACTTGTCCCAGACCAGCACCCCGTCAGCCGCACCCGCCCAGCGCGTGTGGTCCAGCTCGCCGTCGCCGTTGACGTCCATGAGCACATGGCCGTAGTCGAGGTGGTTATCTTGGTTGAGGTCGATGACGACCGGCGCTGTCGTTGGGATCAACTTGACTGAAACGTTGTCAAGAAAAACATCGACGCCATTCGCCATGCTCGTTGATTGGAATTTAATCACTGTACTGCTGGAGGTGGCTGTGAAATCTTTGCCATTAACGCCACCGTACGCAGCAAAATTTTTAGAAGCCTGAAGCTCCGCCAGCATTTGACCAGTCGTGCCGTCATGGACGGTCATCACCAGACCCGCATAGGTTGCTGTATCTGTATGCTCGGCATTGCCATTGCTCGAGCCATAGTTGTACCGGACTGCGTAGCGCGCACCCGCGACTGTTTGAATGGTTTGTTGGACGGTAGAGCTGCCATTGTTTTCATTGGCCCCCAGCAGCATTGCCGCGCTGTAGCCTTCTTTGGGACCGACCCAATAGAGATTGTTTCCGGCCCACGCACTCGATGAGTCTTCAAACCCGCCGTTGACGATCAGCTCTGGGTTTTTCACTTTTATCGTATTGTGGTCGGCAGTCAGGTTGCCTGCTGCATCGGCTGTATAGAGCTTGTATTCACCCTCGGACAAACCCCAAAGAGACATGCTGGCGTTGTAAGAGCTGCTGTCGCTGAAGGGCGTGGTGATGACCAAGTTGTCGATGCCCCAGGATTCATTGGAAACGTCCTCATCCAGTAAGGAACCGAAGCCCAAGGTGAAGCGTCCGTTGCTGTCCAGGCGCGCTTGGAGTGTGTAGTGGTGCCTTTCTTCAGACCAAGCGTTAGCCGTCCAATTGTTCATGTCTACGCCACCGTCTTTGATACTTGAACCCGCGTAGTGATAGCTCTGCACACTGGTGGCCTGACCATTGACGAAGACCTTGAATAACTCGCCATCCCAGGAGTCCATCTCGTACAGATCAAAGTCGATGGTGACGATCTTGTTTGCGTTTTGGTTACCAAAGTCGTATGTTCTACCGATGTTGTCCTGGCCGATGGCAGCAGCAGAGGGGCGCCCCAAAAACCCATTGGTAGGACCTGCTATCGCAGCGTTGTTGCTGATCAGTTTCCAGCCGGTCGTGCTGTTTTCAAAGTCCTCGGAGGCCAGCACGATGGTGCTGGTACCTGTCAGATCAATCGAATGCCATTGCGCCGCATCCAGACGGGTGATGTCGCTCACCGAAGTGACCGTGTTGGCGGCATTGACCAAATAAGCCTTGCCCACTGCACTGCTGCTCACGCGGATGGACTGTGTGGTGTTATAGCTCTGGGTATTCAATACCTTGGAGCCCTCCCACTCAATGAGGGCTTGGCTTAATTCTGGCCTACCAGAAACCCCGTATTGACCGCCATCGCCCCAGGTCGAGTTGGCGGCCATGTACAAATAATCTTCGCCTCCGCTTGGAGAGCCTGGCTCCCAATTGACATAGTGACCGAACTGCAAAGTCGCGCCTGAAGAAAAGGTTTCGCCCAAGGCGTCTGAGTAATACCACTTCCATGTCAAATGATCTTTGCCACTGCCGCCCAACCAGCCGTCTTTGTTGCCAAAAATGGAGTGGACCTCCGTATTTTCAGATGCAGAGTTCACATGCACCAGATGACCCGCATGTCCATGCAGCACCTTGTTGGTGGCGATGGTGTTCGCTGCAGACCAGTGGAACATAGCGGCATTGTTCGGCGGATTTATTTTTTGGTAGAAGGAGCCGGTGGCATAGCTGTAGCGGAGTGAAGGGTCGTTGTCCAAAATGGTTTGCACCAGATCCAGTCGGGCTGCGCTGAACGAATCGGGCGCGGTGGTGTCCACGCTGGCCGAGCGGGTGACGGTGGCGGGGTTGCCGAACGCATCGGTGCTGGTCACCGTGAACGTGACGTTGCCGCTGGTGGGCAGGTTCGCCGCAGGAACGGTGGCGCTCCAGGTGCCATTGCTGCTGGCTGTGACATTCAGGGGACTGCCGGTGCC
>JAXITB010000377.1:0-3133 GCA_034680305.1 Polaromonas sp.
AGGACGCGCCCAGCAGCGCTTTCATCCGGTTGATGCAGGCGGCTTGCGGGTCTACCAAAGCCGGGGCGATCAGCTCACCCATGTGCTGATGAAGGTCGAGACGCACAACCACCCGACCGCGATTTCGCCGTTTCCTGGTGCATCGACTGGCGCGGGCGGTGAAATCCGTGACGAGGGCGCCACCGGCCGGGGGTCCCGGCCCAAGGCGGGGCTGACGGGCTTTACCGTCTCGCGGATCTTTGAGCAGCCTTACGGCAAGCCGGCCCACATGGCCAGCGCGCTGCAGATCATGACCGAGGGCCCCCTGGGCGGCGCCGCCTTCAACAACGAATTTGGTCGGCCGAACCTGGCCGGCTACTTCAGGGAGTATGAGCAGACCGTGGGCGGTCAGCGATGGGGCTATCACAAGCCCATCATGATCGCCGGCGGCCTGGGCTCGATCGACGCGCAGCTGACCCGCAAGATCCGTTTTCCTGCGGGCAGTCTGCTCATTGCCTTGGGCGGGCCCGGCATGCGCATTGGCATGGGTGGCAGTGCTGCCAGCTCCATGGCTTCGGGGGTCAATGCGGCTGAACTTGACTTCGATTCGGTCCAACGTGGCAATCCGGAGATCGAGCGCCGTGCGCAAGAGGTGATCAACCGTTGCGCCGAGATGGGCGAGGACAACCCCATCTTGGCCATTCACGATGTGGGCGCGGGCGGCCTGTCCAATGCTTTTCCGGAATTGGTCAATGACGCCGGCCAGGGGGCACGCTTTGACCTGCGGGCGGTGCCCTTGGAAGAAAGCGGCATGTCGCCCAAGGAAATCTGGAGCAACGAAAGCCAGGAGCGCTATGTGCTGGCCATTGCCCCGCCATCCTTGGATGCTTTCACCGAGTTTTGCGCCCGCGAGCGTTGTCCGTTTGCGGTCATTGGCGTGGCCACCGCCGAGCCGCAGTTGCAACTGCTTGACGGGGATGGCCCCAAGCCGGTCGATATGCCCATGAACGTGCTGCTGGGCAAGCCACCCAAGATGCAGCGCGATGTGCAGCGCCGGCCAGTGCTGGTGGCCCCGCTCGACCTGACCGGGCTGGCGCTGCAGGACTGCGTCATTGGTGTGCTGTCGCATCCGACGGTGGCCTCCAAGCGCTTTCTGATCACCATTGGTGACCGCACTGTGGGCGGCTTGAGTCACCGTGACCAGATGGTTGGCCCCTGGCAGGTGCCGGTGGCCGACTGCGCCGTCACCTTGGCCGACTTTGACGGTCTGGCCGGCGAGGCCATGGCCATGGGCGAGCGCACCCCGCTGGCGGTGCTCGATGCCCCGGCCTCGGGTCGGATGGCGGTGGCCGAAGCCATCACCAATCTGCTGGCGGCCCCCATTGAACTGCCCAGAGTCAAACTGTCGGCCAATTGGATGGCCGCCTGCGGCGAGCCGGGCCAGGACGCAGCGCTGTACGA
Source organism: Polaromonas sp. (assembly GCA_034680305.1). Classification (GTDB taxonomy): domain Bacteria; phylum Pseudomonadota; class Gammaproteobacteria; order Burkholderiales; family Burkholderiaceae_C; genus Polaromonas. Next base: position 1,441 of record JAXITB010000377.1, read on the forward strand.
CACAGTGCGCGCCGTTGGCATGGAACTGTGCCCGGCCTTGGGTATTTCGATTCCGGTGGGCAAGGATTCGCTGTCCATGCGCAGCCTGTGGCATGAGGGCGAGCAGCGTAAGCAGGTGACCTCGCCGGTCTCGCTGATCGTCAGTGCTTTTGCGAGCTTGGACGATGTCCGCGGCTGCCTGACACCGCAGCTCGACGCCACCGAGGCCGACACCACATTGATCCTGATCGACCTGGGCTGTGGCCGGATGCGCATGGGCGGCTCGGTGCTGGCCCAGACGCTGGAGCGCGGCGAGGGCATCGTCCCTGACCTGGATGAGCCGCAAGACCTGGTGCGTTTGGTGCAAGCCATCAACGCCTTGCGGACGCAGATCCTGGCCTATCACGATCGCAGCGATGGCGGCCTGATGGCTACGGTGGCCGAGATGGCCTTTGCCGGGCAGGTGGGCGTCTCGCTCAATGTCGATATGTTGATCGTCGAGGGCGATGGCATCAGCGACAGCCGCATGGACAGCGGCGACAGCAAGAACTGGGCGAAGCAGATCGCGGCCCGGCGCGAGGAGGCCACGCTCAAGGCCTTGTTCAACGAAGAACTCGGCGCGGTCATCCAGGTGCGCACCAGCCAACGCAATGAGGTGATGCAGGTGCTGCGCGAACATGGCCTGTCGCGCTTTAGCCATTTCATCGGCAAGACCCGGCCGGTCCATGCGCCCATGGAAGTCGGCAAGGGCAAGCTCGAAGTCTGGCGCGACACCCAGTGCGTATTCAGTGCCGGCTTGCAGGACCTGCATCAGGTCTGGGACAGCGTGAGCTGGAAGATCTGCCAACAGCGCGACAACCCGGCTTGTGCCGACGCCGAGCATGCGGCCGCGGGCGATCCGGGCAATCCGGGGCTGCACCTGTATTTGCCGCAGGGATGGGGGCAGACGCCCCTCACCCCAGCCCTCTCCCCAGAGGGGAGAGGGAGGAGTGCGGGTTCGCAAGTCACTTCGGGGGACAGCGGGAGCGAGGCGGCCTCAAACCCCATTCGGGAGGCGATGCCCCGCCCCCCAGCCCACTCCCCACAGGGGAGAGGGAGCAATGCGGGTTCGCCTGAGTCGTCAGAAGAGGGGCTGGTGGCTTCGGTATTTCCCCCTCTCCCTCTGGGAGAGGGCCGGGGTGAGGGCCGCCCTGCGCTGGCCACTGCCCGCCCGCGCGTGGCCATCTTGCGCGAGCAGGGCGTTAACTCCCATGTGGAGATGGCCTATGCCTTTACCTTGGCGGGCTTTGAGGCGGTCGATGTGCACATGAGCGACTTGCAAGCCGGGCGGGTGCGGCTGCAAGACTTTGCTGGCCTAGTGGCCTGCGGCGGCTTCAGTTATGGCGACACGCTGGGCGCTGGCATCGGCTGGGCCCGCAGCATCTTGTTCAACCCCATCCTGTCAGATCAGTTCCAGGTCTTCTTTGGCCGCCCGGACCCCTTTGGTCTGGGCGTGTGCACCGGTTGCCAGATGTTCGCCGAGTTGGCCGATATCATTCCCGGGGCGCAGGCCTGGCCGCGTTTTACCACCAACCAGAGCGAGCGATTCGAGGCCCGCCTGTCGATGGTGGAGGTGCTCGATTCGCCCAGCCTCTTCCTGCAGGGCATGGCGGGTGCCCGCCTGCCGATTGCGGTCTCGCACGGCGAGGGCTATGCCAATTTCTCACGTCGGGGG
>JAXITB010000378.1:0-3119 GCA_034680305.1 Polaromonas sp.
CTTTCTCAAAGGTACCCGGGTTGGCTTCCAAAGTGATCTCGGCATCGGCGTCCAGCCGCAATCGGGCCCGCAGCGCGCCCAGCAACTGGTCAATCGCCGCCGGCTCAAACAGGCTGGGTGTCCCCCCACCAATGAAGACGCTGTGCACCGGGCGCCCCCAGATCAGCGGCAGCGCCGCGTCGAGATCGGCCACCAGGGCATCGATGTAGTCTTGCTGCGGCGCCTGGGCGATTTCATGCGAATTGAAGTCGCAATACGGGCATTTACGCAGGCACCAGGGCAGGTGCACATACAGCGACAGCGGCGGCAAGGCCGCCAATTGCAGCGTGCCGGCCCGCATGTAATGGGCAAGGTCCTTCACCGCGCGCCGACCTCAGCTCAACCAGCGCTCACGAATGAGCTCGCTCATCTGGCGGGCCGCCTGACCGCGGTGACTGTTGGCGTTCTTGACGGCCACCGGCAACTCGGCAAAGGTCTTGCCAAAGGCAGGAATGAACATGACCGGGTCAAAACCAAAGCCATGGCTGCCGCGCGGCTCGCGGGCGATCTGGCCGGCTGCCCGGCCGACCGCGATCAGGGGCTCGGGATCATCGGGGGTGCGTACCGCCACCAAGGTGCTGACCAGGGCGGCGCGACGGTCGTCCACGCCTGCCATCTGCTCGAGCAAGGCCTTGACGTTGTTGTCATCGCCCTTGGCGTAACCGAACTGCGTGGCATAAAAGGCCGTGTCCACCCCGGGCAGCCCGCCAAAGGCCTGCACGCACAGGCCAGCGTCGTCAGCCAAGGCCGGCAAGCCACTGGCGCGAGCCGCGTGGCGGGCCTTGGCCAGCGCGTTTTCAACGAAGGTGCGAAACGGCTCCTCGGCCTCACCAATACCCAGGTCGGACTGCCGCACCAGTTCGAGCCCCAAGGGCTCGAACATGGCCTGCAGCTCGGCCAGTTTGCCCGCGTTGTTAGAGGCCAGAACCAGTTTCATCGCGCTGGCAGGGCCTGGGCCAAAGCCGCCTTCTGCAAGCCGATCAGCTCGCCAATCCCTTGCTCGGCCAGAGCCAGCAACTGGTCCATTTCACGGCGGCTAAAAGCAGCGCCCTCGGCCGTGCCCTGCACCTCGACGAAATGCCCTGCGCCGGTCATGACCACGTTCATGTCGGTGTCGCAAGCCACGTCTTCCACATATTCCAGATCCAGCAGGGCCGTGCCCTGCACCAGGCCGACAGAGATCGCCGCCACCTGACCGATGAGCGGGCTGCGCGCCAGCTTGCCTTGGCCCAACAGGCGCGAGACCGCATCGTGCGCGGCCACAAAAGCGCCGGTGATGGCCGCGGTGCGGGTGCCGCCGTCGGCCTGGATCACGTCGCAGTCGAGATGAATGGTGCGCTCGCCCAGCACAGACAGGTCGAAGACGGCGCGCAGGCTGCGGCCGATCAGGCGCTGAATCTCTTGCGTCCGTCCGCTTTGCTTGCCGCGGGCGGCCTCGCGGTCGCTGCGGGTGTGGGTCGACCGTGGCAGCATGCCGTACTCGGCCGTGACCCAGCCCTGGCCGCTGCCGCGCTGGTGCGGCGGCACCTTGTCTTCGACCGAGGCATTGCACAGCACCTTGGTCTGGCCGAACTCAATGAGCACCGAACCTTCCGCGTGGATGGTGTAGCCGCGGGTGATGCGCACCGGGCGCAGTTGTGAAGGCAAACGCTGGGCAGGACGAATATGACTCATGAGAACTTCCGAAGGTGGGCCGCCGCGCTCGGCGGCGGACAGCCGACAATGGTAGCCGCTCCAAAGGCTTGCCCGGGCAGGGGCAAGCGTCGCTGGCGCAGGCCGGGACTCCCGGATTTCGGGCAATCGCTGGCCTTTGAGGCCCTCTGCGCCTTTGGCTATAATGCTCGGTTTGCTGCGCCAGCGCCCCTAGTCAGGGGGCTGCGGGCAAAATCCTTCACCGCCCATGAGCCGGAGCCGCACCAGGCCAGCGAGTTTGACCACTCGCCAGCCCGGGCAGGCGGCACAACACAGGACAGGGGCGAGGTGCGGCGCAAGCCGCTAACTTTTTTTGGAGTGTCCTCATGGCACGCGTCTGTCAAGTCACGGGCAAAAAGCCCATGGTCGGGAACAATGTCTCCCACGCCAACAACAAAACCAAGCGCCGGTTCATGCCGAACCTGCAGTACCGCCGTTTCTGGGTCGAGAGCGAAAACCGCTGGGTGCGCCTACGCATCACCAACGCCGGTCTGCGCCTGATCGACAAAAATGGCATCGATGCCGTGCTGGCCGACCTGCGCGCCCGCGGTGAAATCTAAGGGAGCAGCATCATGGCAAAAGGCGCACGCGAAAAAATCAAGCTCGAGTCCACCGCCGGCACGGGCCACTTCTACACGACCAGCAAGAACAAGAAAACCACTCCGGAAAAAATGCTGATCATGAAGTTCGACCCCAAGGCTCGTAAGCACGTCGAGTACAAGGAAGTCAAGCTCAAGTGAGTTGACCCAAGACTCGCAAGAAACCCGCCCTCGCAAGAAGGCGGGTTTTTTTCTGAGCCGCCGGCTCTGTGCAGCGGCCGAGGCCTTGGGCCACAATGAAGCCTCAACAGCACCCACTCACCATGAACATCACCAAAGACTGCGCAGTGACTTTGCGCCTGAAAGTCAGCGACGCCCAAGGGCAGGTCATCGAAAACGGCAAAGAGCCGGTCTCTTACCTGCATGGCGGCTACGGCAACCTGATCGCCAAGCTGGAAGAGGCCTTGGAAGGTCAGACGGTGGGCTTCAAGGGCAGCTGGCTGCTGGCCCCAGCCGACGCCTTCGGCGAGCGCGACGAAACCCTGGTGCAAACCATCGCCAAAAGCGATTTCCCACCCGGTGTGAAAGTGGGCGGCCAACTCGAAGGCAGGGGTCCGGACGGGAACGAAATGGTGTTTACCGTGGTCAAGATCAAGGGCCCGCAAGTGATTCTGGACGGCAACCACCCCCTGGCCGGCAAGACGCTCCACATCAGCGCGCAGGTGCTGGAAGTACGCGCCGCATCCAGCGAAGAAATCGCCCATGGCCATGTGCATGGCGCCCACGGTCATCAGCACTGAGCCCTTTGACCAAGCCCTCGCGGCGATGTGGCCTTTGATCAGTGGCGGC
>JAXITB010000379.1:0-3115 GCA_034680305.1 Polaromonas sp.
CGGCGGTGCCGTGCCCTACCACTGGGGTCGTTTCCGTGGTTTGGCGCAGGAGATGAAAAAGCCGGTGCTCGAAGAGCACCTGCTCAAGAACATTTTCTTTGACACCTGCGTGTATCACCAGCCCGGCATCGACCTGCTGACCAAGGTGATCCCGGTCGACAACATTCTGTTTGCCTCCGAGATGATCGGCGCGGTGCGCGGCATCGACCCCGAAACCGGCCACTATTACGACGACACCAAGCGCTACATCCAGGCCACCGCCAACCTCAACGACGAGCAGCGCTACAAGGTCTACGAGGGCAATGCGCGCCGCGTCTTTGGCCGCCTCGATGCTCAACTGAAAAAGAAAGGACTCTGAGATGTACGAACTGGGCGTGGTTTACCGCAACATCACCCGCGCAGACCGCGCGAGCACCGACGCGCTGGCCGAACTGGGCTCGGCCACCGTGCACGAAGCCATGGGCCGGGTCGGCCTGCTCAAGCCCTATATGCGGCCGATCTACGCTGGCGCGCAGGTCTCGGGCACGGCTGTGACCGTGCTGCTGCACCCGGGCGACAACTGGATGATGCATGTGGCGGCCGAGCAGATCCAGCCCGGCGACGTGGTGGTGGCCGCTGTCACGGCCGAATGCACCGACGGCTATTTTGGCGACCTGCTGGCCACCTCGTTCATGGCCCGTGGTGCCCGTGCCTTGATCATTGACGCCGGTGTGCGCGACGTGAAGGAACTCACCCGCATGGGCTTTCCGGTCTGGAGCAAAGCCATCTCCAGCAAGGGCACCATCAAGGCGACCCTCGGTTCGGTGAACATCCCGGTGGTGTGCGCCGGCATGATCGTCGAGCCGGGCGATGTCATCGTCGCCGATGACGACGGCGTGGTGTGCGTGCCCAAGGCCCTGGCGGCCAAGACCCTGGCCGCTGCCCGCGCTCGCGAGGCCAACGAAGGCGAAAAGCGCGCCAAGCTGGCCGCTGGCGTGCTGGGCCTGGACATGTACAAGATGCGCGAGCCGCTGGCCGCCGCCGGCCTGAAATACATCGATTGATCAACCCCCGCTGCGGGTGCATGGAGTCGCCCACAGCCGCTACGGAGCCATGATGAGCAACACGGGTGACTTCACCAAAACCGCAGGCTGGCTGGACTGGTACGCTGGCCCCAGCAAGCCCACCTTCCAACTGCCGCCAGGCGCGGTCGATGCGCACTGCCACGTCTTCGGCCCGGGCGCCGACTACCCCTATGCGCCCGAGCGCAAGTACACGCCCTGCGATGCGTCCCGGGAGCAGCTCTACGCCCTGCGCGACCACCTGGGCTTTGACCGCAATGTGGTGGTGCAGGCCACCTGCCACGGCGCCGACAACCGCGCCATGGTCGATGCCCTGATTCACTCTCAGGGCAAGGCCCGTGGCGTGGCCACCGTCAGGCGCAGCGTGAGCGATCAGGAACTGCAGGCCATGCACGATGCCGGGGTGCGCGGGGTGCGCTTTAACTTCGTCAAGCGCCTGGTGGACTTCACGCCCAAGGACGAGCTGCTGGAAATCGCTGGTCGCATCGCCAAGTGGGGCTGGCATGTGGTCATCTACTTCGAGGCGGTGGACCTGCCCGAGCTGTGGGACTTCTTCACCGCGCTGCCCACCACCGTGGTGGTTGACCACATGGGCCGCCCCGATGTGAGCAAGCCGGTGGACGGCCCCGAGTTCTCGCTGTTTCTCAAATTCATGCGTGAACACCAGAACGTGTGGTGCAAGGTCACCTGCCCCGAGCGCCTGTCGCTCACCGGCCCCAAGGCCCTGAATGGCGAGCAGGCCGCCTATCAGGACGTGGTGCCCTTTGCGCGCCGGGTGGTGCAGGAGTTCCCCGACCGCGTGCTCTGGGGCACAGACTGGCCCCATCCCAACCTCAAGGACCACATGCCCGACGACGGCCTGCTGGTTGACTTCATCCCGCAGATCGCGCCGACGGCCGATGAGCAGCGCAAGCTGCTGGTCGACAACCCGATGCGACTGTACTGGCCGGAGGCAGTTCGCTGAACAGGCCCGGCCTGGCTCCCCCGCCTTTTGGGAGAGGGCTGGGGGCAGGGCAGGCGGTGGTGGCATGTGGTGCCGTGACCCTGTCTCAACGGGAGCAGGAACAAGACAAGGAGAGTTGAAATGGCTTTAGACAAACCGTATCTAGATGTGCCCGGCACCATCGTTTTTGATGCCGAGCAAAGCCGCAGAGGCTATTGGCTCAACCAGTTCTGCATGTCGCTCATGAAGGGCGACAACCGCGAGCGATTCAAGGCCAATGAGCGCGCCTACCTCGACGAGTGGGCCATGACCGAAGAGCAAAAGCAGGCCGTGCTGGCACGCGACCTGAACTGGTGCATACGCACCGGCGGCAACATCTACTTTCTGGCCAAGATCGGTGCGACCGACGGCAAGAGCTTTCAGCAGATGGCCGGCTCCATGACCGGCATGACCGAAGACGAATACCGCCAGATGATGGTCAGCGGCGGCCGCTCGGTCGAGGGTAACCGCTACGTCGGCGAGGACGGCAGCGCGCAAGCGCACAGGCAGCCCCAGGGCGCCGCAGGCAGGAAGTCTTAATGGGCGCCGCCCCTTTAATTGGGGTCAGAGTCCAATTATTTTGAGAAAGCGAACCATGGCCAAAATCACCGCCTCCGTCTACACCTCGCATGTGCCCGCCATCGGCGCGGCCATGGATTTGGGCAAGACACAAGAAGACTATTGGAAGCCCGTGTTCGCGGGCTACGACTTCTCCAAGCAATGGATGAAGGACAACAAACCGGACGTGATCATCTTGGTGTTCAACGACCACGCCACGGCTTTCAGTTCCGACCTGATTCCCACGTTTGCCATTGGCACCGCCGCCGAGTACCAGCCCGCTGACGAAGGTTGGGGGCCACGCCCCGTGCCCGTCGTCAAAGGCCACCCCGAATTGGCTTCGCACATCGCGCAATCGGTCATTCAGCAGGACTTCGACCTGACCATCGTCAACAAAATGGATGTGGACCATGGCCTGACGGTGCCGCTGTCGCTGATGTGCGGCGAGCGCGATCCGAAGGCGGGCGCCTGGCCTTGCCCAGTCATCCCCTTGGCGGTCAACGTGGTGCAGTAC
>JAXITB010000380.1:0-3114 GCA_034680305.1 Polaromonas sp.
AGCCATCTGGCTGCAGGTGCGTCAACAACGCCCTGACTACGTGGTTCTACAAACTTGGGGTGTGATGACTCCCACGGCTATCCGTGAAGCGATTGCGGTGGGATACCCGCGCGAGAAGATGTTTGGCACCTGGTGGTCTGGCGCCGAACCTGATCTGAAGGACATCGGCGCCCCGGCCAAAGGCTACAACGCCGTCATGATGCAGCATGGCGCCGAGCCGCAAGCGGCCGTGGTCAAGGAGATCATGGACAAAGTGCACGCCAAGGGGCAAGGCACCGGACCCAAGGAAGAAGTCGGACAGGTGCTTTACATGCGCGGTGTGGTTGGCGCCATGCTGGCCGTCGAAGGTGCACGCGCTGCCCAAGAGCGTTTCGGCAAGGGCAAGCACGTCACGCCCGAGCAGGCTCGCTGGGGTTATGAAAACCTCAACCTGACCCAAGCCAAGCTCGATGCGCTGGGCTTCAAGGGCGTGATGCGTCCGGTCTCTACCAGCTGCGCGGATCACATGGGCTCGGCCTGGGCTCGCATCCACACCTGGGATGGCGCCAAGTTCACCTGGTCTTCTGACTGGCTGCAAGCCGATGAGCAGATCATCCGCCCGATGGTCAAGAGCTCGGCTGAAAAGTACGCGGCTGAAAAGAAATGGACCCGTCGCACGCCCCAGGACTGCCAGTCCTGATCGGCCAAGTCAGGCCCGCGGGCCTGACCAAAACCAGGCACCCCGGATGCCGGGGGCCTGGTCCCTGGCGGCTTTGCACAGCCGCCACCTGCAAGCGCAGCCCGCACTGCGTTTGCAAGTGGCTTGAACGGAACAGAACATGAGTAACCCCAACATCGTCCTTAACGTCAATGGCATCGAGGTCATTTACAACCATGTGATCCTGGTGCTTAAGGGCGTGTCCCTGCAGGTCCCCGAAAGGGGCATCGTGGCCATCCTGGGCGGCAATGGCGCGGGCAAGACCACCACCTTGCGGGCCATCTCCAACCTGCTCAAAGGTGAGCGCGGCGAGGTGACCAAGGGCAGCATCGAGTTGCGCGGAGAGCGCATCGAGAACCTGTCGCCCGCCGATCTGGTCAACCGCGGTGTGGTGCAGGTGATGGAGGGCAGACACTGCTTTGCCCACCTGACCATCGAAGAAAACCTGCTCACCGGCTCTTACACCCGCACCAGCAAGCCCGAGGTGGCGGCCAATCTGGAGAAAGTCTACAACTACTTTCCCCGACTCAAGACGCGCCGTACCTCACAGGCCGCCTACACCTCGGGGGGCGAGCAGCAGATGTGCGCCATCGGCCGAGCCCTGATGGCCAACCCCAACATGGTCTTGCTAGACGAGCCGTCCATGGGCTTGGCGCCGCAAATCGTCGAAGAGGTCTTCGAGATCGTCAAAGATCTGAACCACAAAGAAAAAGTGACCTTCCTGCTGGCCGAGCAGAACACCAACATGGCGCTCAAATACGCCGACTACGGCTACATCATGGAAAGCGGTCGGGTGGTGATGGACGGCTCAGCCAGTGACCTGGCCAGCAACGAAGACGTCAAAGAGTTCTATCTCGGCGTCGGCGGCGGTGAGCGCAAGACCTTCAAGGACGTCAAGAGCTACAAGCGCCGCAAGCGCTGGCTGGCCTGAGGAGCAGGTCCATGAGCGCCTACTTTGACACCCTCGAAACCCGCTCCAGCGCCGAGCGTGAGCTTGCGCTGACGCAAGCCTTGCCGGCACAAATCCGTCTGGCCCAGCAGCACAGCGCAGCGATGGGCCGCATCCTCAAGGGCATTGACGCCAGCGGCGTCACCTCACGCAGCGAACTGGCGCGCCTGCCGGTCACGCGCAAGAGCGAACTGCTCGATTTGCAAAAAGCCGGCCGACCGGCCGACTCGTTTGGCGGATTCGCGGCCGTGGTTCGCGGACCGAACATGCCGCGCATCTTTGCCTCGCCTGGGCCCATTTATGAGCCTGACGTGGCCGCTCGCGACTACTGGCGCGTTGGCCGCGCCATGCATGCGGCCGGCTTTCGTGCCGGTGAACTGGTGCACAACGCCTTCAGCTACCACATGACGCCGGGCGCCTTCATGATGGAGTCGGGCGCCCATGCGGTGGGCTGCACCGTGTTTCCGGCAGGTACCGGGCAGACCGAACAGCAACTGGCCGCCATCGCTGACTTGCAACCCAATGGCTACAGCGGCACGCCCAGCTTTTTGCGCATCTTGCTGGAAAAGGCTCAGGAAAGCGGGATCGATCTGTCCTGCATCAAGAAAGGCCTGGTCACCGGCGAAGCCTGCCCACCGAGCCTGCGCGACTGGTTCTCCGCCCAGGGCGTGGCCGCCTACCAGTGCTACGCCACCGCCGACCTGGGTCTGATCGCTTACGAAACCGAGGCCCGCGAGGGCCTGGTGATCGATGAGGGCGTGATCGTCGAAATCGTTCGGCCCGGTACGGGCGATCCCGTGCCCGAAGGCGAGGTGGGTGAACTGGTGGTCACCGCCCTGAACCCGCACTATCCGCTGGTGCGCTTTGGCACGGGTGATCTCTCAGCCGTGCTGCCCGGCACCTGCCCCACGGGCCGCAGCAATCAGCGCATCAAGGGCTGGATGGGAAGGGCTGATCAGACTACGAAAATCAAAGGGATGTTCGTTCACCCAGGCCAGGTGGCCGAGGTGGCCAAGCGCTTCCCGCAGGTCAAACGCATGCGCTTGGTGGTCACCGGCGAGATGGCCAACGACCAAATGACCCTGAAAGTCGAAGCAGCGGAGGCTGCGGCCGGCCTGATTGACCGCATCGGGGAGGCGGTGCGCGACGTCACCAAATTGCGCAGCGCGATCGAACTGGTCGCCCCGGGCAGCCTGCCCAATGACGGCAAAGTGATCGAGGACGCCCGAAGCTCTAAGTGAACAAAAACCTTGAGGCACATCAAAGATAAGCGATTCCACCTGCCGCGCTTGAGGTCAGCCTTCTAGAATGAGCTCTCTTTCAAGGAGACAAGACATGAAAAAATTCATCGCCCTGGCGGTGGCTGCCATCGCAGCCCTGGGCGCCCAAGCCCAGTCCTTTCCGGGCACCAAGCCCGTCACCCTGATCGTGCCTTTCGCCGCTGGCGGGCCAACCGACCGGGTCGCAC
>JAXITB010000381.1:0-3108 GCA_034680305.1 Polaromonas sp.
CAACTGGCGCCCACTTTGCCGGTGGGCAGACAGGTGGAGATGGCCATTCACGAGCGCGAGGGCTCTATCGGCCAGATGTGGAGGCCGCTGCATGCTTATCCTCAGGTGCAGGACGAGGCGCAGTCGATCTTGCAGTCTTTGCGCCTGGCCAGCCTGGCAGCGCGCTCGCCCATTGAGCTGGCCTATGGGGAGCAGCGCTTGGTGGAGGTGGCGCTGGCCATGGCTTTACGGCCGCGCGTGCTTTTGCTCGACGAGCCCATGGCCGGCGTACCGTCGGGCGAGCGACAGGTGGTGCTCGATGCCTTGGCCAGCCTGCCCGCTGATCTGGCCATATTGATGATCGAGCACGACATGGACCTGGTTTTCAATTTTGCCGACCGCATGTTGGTCTTGGCCGATGGCGCAGTGCTGGCCGAAGGCGCACCGACGGAGATCCGTCGCCACGCGGCGGTGCGCGCGGCCTATCTGGGCGAGGAGGCTTAAGCCGTGGCCCTTTTGGAAGTCAGCGATTTGCACGCCGGCTATGGACCGGTGCAAGTCTTGCACGGCATCGATCTGAGCGTCGAGCCGGGTGCGCGCTTGGCCCTGATTGGCCGCAATGGGGTGGGCAAGACCACCTTGCTCAAAGCCTTGATGGGGCTGGCCGATGTCCGCGCCGGCTCGGTGCGTTTCGAGGGTCGCGCTTTGACGCAAGCAGGCCCGGGTGAGAGGGCACTGGCCGGCCTGGGTTATGTGCCGCAAACGCGTGACATCTTTGCCTCGCTGACCGTGGAGGAAAACCTCATCGCGGGGCTCAAGGGCCGGCCGGTCAAGTGCATTGAAGAGGCCTACGAGCTTTTTCCGCGCCTGGCAGAGCGCCGCCGCAATGGTGGCAGCCAACTCTCGGGTGGCGAGCAGCAAATGTTGACCGTGGCGCGCACCTTGCTCGGTCAGCCACGACTGCTCTTGCTCGATGAGCCCCTGGAGGGCTTGGCGCCCATCATCTGCCAAGAACTCATGATCGCCTTCACCCGGTTGGCCCAAAGCACCGGCGTGGCCGTGGTGCTGGTCGAGCAAAAGGTCGAAGCTGCCTTGCGTTTTGCCCAGCAAGCGATCGTCCTCGAGCGTGGTGCCATTGTCCACCGCAGTGACAGCCAGAGTTTGATGGCCAGCCCAGAGTTGCTTGAACGTTATGTGGGTGTGGCCGGTGCCGATTGAAGTTCAGGGAGGAAAAAATTCATATGACGACTGACACCCTGTTGTCCGAGCCCAAGGGCGTTCCCGTGCTCAATATCGACCCGTTTGCCGACGAGGTGCTGCGTGACCCCTATGCCTACCATGCGCGCTTGCGCGAGGCCGGACCCGTGGCATGGATTCCCAAATACGGCATTTACGTCACCGGTCGCCATGAGCAGGTCAGGCAGGTGCTCAATGACCATGAGAATTACATCTCCTCGGCGGGGGTGGGCCTGGCCAACTTCAACAAAGAGCAGCCTTTTCGGCCCAAGAGCCTGATCCTGGAGGCCGATCCACCCAATCACACCCGGGCCCGTACCGTGCTGTCGCGCATTCTGTCGCCCCGCACCGTCGCGCAGATCCGCGAGACCTTCTCCAAAGAGGCCGATGCCTTGTTCGATCAGGTACTGGCTGCCAGCCAGCGCGGCGAGACGATCGACGGCATCAAGCAGATCGCCGAGGTGTATCCGCTCAAGGTTTTTCCTGATGCGGTGGGCCTGGAGCCACAAGGCCGCGAAAACCTGCTGGTCTACGGCGACATGATTTTCAACGCCTTTGGTCCACGCAATGAGCTGCTGGCCCGCGCAGCCGAAAAGGTGCAGCCGGTGACGGCCTGGATCATGGCGCATTGCCAGCGCTCGATGCTCGGCCCCGGGGGCTTTGGTGACCAAATTTACCAAGCCGCCGATGCGGGCGAGATCAGCCAGGAGGAGGCACCCATGCTGGTGCGATCCTTCCTGTCGGCCGGCGTGGACACCACCGTCAACGGCATCGGCAATGCCTTGTGGTGTCTGGCCCAAAACCCAGAGGCCTATGCTCGGCTGCATGCCGACCCCGGCCTGGCGCGGCAAGCGTTCGAAGAGTCGCTGCGCCTGGAGTCCGCCGTTCAGACTTTCTTTCGCACCACCGCGCGTGCGGTCGAGCTGGCCGGTGTCCCTATCCCTGCCGACGCCAAGGTGCTGGCGGTGTTGGCTGCGGCCAACCGCGACGAGCGCCAGTGGCCCCGACCGGACCACTACGACATCGACCGCCGGCCCACGGGCCACATGGCGCTTGGCTCAGGCATCCATGGCTGTGTGGGCCAGGTGGTTGCCCGGCTGGAGGGTGAATTGGTGCTCGCCGCCCTGGCCAAACGCTTTGCCCGCATCGAGTTGGTGGGCGAGCCCACCCGCCGTTTGAACAATACCTTGCGTGCATTGGGAACGCTTCCCTTGCGCCTGATCTCCGCCTGAACGACCATGCCCGTGATTCATCTGATTTCCCACGACGGCTGTGCCCAGCAGCTTGACGTCCCCGCAGGCCACAGCCTGATGCAGGCGGCTGTGGCCGCAGGCGTACGCGGCATCGTCGGCGAATGCGGGGGCTCGGCGATGTGCGCCACCTGCCATGTCTACATTGACCCGGCCTGGCTGGACCGGCTGACGCCGGCACTGTCCAACGAGTTGGAAATGCTGGAGTGCACCACCAGCGAGCGCCGAGCGGAGAGTCGCTTGGCCTGCCAGGTCAAGGTGCAGGCGGGCCACGAGGGGATGGTGGTTCGCTTGCCAGCCCCGCAGCAATGAAGGCCAGCCCTGCGCAGGCGCATCAAGCGCCGGTCATTGACCTCGACCGCTATGTGCCGGGTTATCTGACCTGGATCTCCAACAAGCTTTCCGGTGGCGCCTCGCAGGCCTATTTGACGGCCTTTAACGCTGGCATTGAAACCTGGCGCTTGCTGGTCTTGTTGGCCATCGAGCGAACCTTGTCGGCCCAGTACGCTTGCCGGGTGATCGGCATGGACAAGGCTTCGGTCAGTCGCAGTTTCAAGCGCATGCAGGCCGATGTCTTGATCACCATGGCCCTGGACCCCAAAGATGGCCGCCTGCGGCTGGCCAGCTTGACCCCCAAAGGGCA
>JAXITB010000382.1:0-3108 GCA_034680305.1 Polaromonas sp.
AGGTGGCGCATGCCGCTGTCGGCCAGCATCTCGAAGGTCTGGCGGACCACCGGCAGATAGTCTTCGGGCAGGTGGCGCGAGTCGGTTCGCGGGTAGGTCAGGGCCTTGTGCCGCTCGTACAGGCTTTGCGCCAGCGCCAGCGTGGTCTTGGCCGAAAAGCCGAACTTGCTGTTGGCCTCGCGCTGCAGAGAGGTCAGGTCAAACAGCAGCCCCGAGGCCTGGGTCGTCGGCTTCGATTCTTCGGTGACGGTGGCCGCCTTGCCGCGCACGGCCTGCACGATGGCTTGGGCCTCGCGCTCAGACCACAGCCGGTCGGCGCGCAGTTCCTTGTCTTTTTCTTCGCCGCTGTCGCTGGGGGCTCGCCACTGCGGGTCAAACCATTTACCGGCGTATTCGCCCGCCTCGGCCGCGAAGGTGGCATGCACCTCCCAGTAGTCACGGCTGACGAACTGGCGGATCTTTTCTTCCCGCTCCACCACCACCGACAAGGTGGGCGTCTGCACCCGGCCGACGGTGGTCAGAAAAAAGCCCCCATCGCGCGAGTTGAAGGCTGTCATCGCCCGGGTGCCGTTGATACCCACCAGCCAGTCAGCCTCTGAGCGGCAGCGCGCCGCGTCGGCCAGGGGCAGCATCTGCTGGTCGCTGCGCAGGCGTTCGAAGCCATCGCGGATGGCCGCCGGCGTCATCGACTGCAGCCACAGCCGCCGCACCGGGTGCTTGGACTTGGCGTACTGCTGGATCAGCCGGAAGATGAGTTCACCCTCGCGCCCAGCGTCACAGGCGTTGACCAGTGCGCTGACGTCCTTGCGCTTGGCCAGCTTGACGATGGCGCCCAGTCGCCCCTTGGTCTTGTCGATGGGCTTGAGCTCGAAGTAAGGCGGGATCACCGGCAGGTGGGCAAAGCTCCACTTGCCGCGCTTGACGTCAAACTCTTCGGGCGCCTGGATCTCCACCAGGTGGCCGACCGCCGAGGTGACGATCCAGTCCTCGGCCTCGAAGTATTCGTCGTGCTTGTCGAATTTGCCGGCCTTGGGCGTCAAGGCCCGCACGATGTCTTGCGCCACCGAGGGCTTTTCTGCGATCACCAATGTCTTCGTTGTCATGTTTTTCGTCTTCCGGTCGAGCCCTTGACAGGCGCCTGCCATGAGGGGTGGGGGCGAGCGGCCTGCCAGAGCCTGGGTGGCCCCTACAATCCGCCTCGCGCGCATGCGCACACACGCACGCTCGCGCACGCGCCTGCATGAATTAACCATAGCAAAAAAATCGCCGTGTCCAAAACCAGGTCTTCCGCCCCCGCCGCCCCTGCCCGCCCGACCGTTGCCCCTGGCCGGCGCATACAGACCCGCCGATCCGGCGTCCATGGCAAGGGCGTGTTTGCTGTGCAGGACCTGGCCAAGGGCCAGGTGCTCATTGAATATGTGGGCGAGCTCATCACCTGGAAGGAGGCGCTGCGCCGCCACCCGCACGACCCGAGTGATCCCAATCACACCTTTTACTTTCACATCGATGAAAAGCGGGTGATCGACGCCAAGTACGGCGGCAATTCGTCGCGCTGGATCAATCACAGCTGCGCGCCCAACTGCGAGGCCGATGAGCAGGACGGCCGCATCTTCATCAAGGCGCTGCGCAAGATTCGCTCGGGTGAAGAGCTGTTTTATGACTACGGGCTCATCATCGATGCGCCCTATACCCCCAAGCTCAAGGCCGAATACCCCTGCTGGTGCGGTGCGCCCCAGTGCCGCGGCACCTTGCTGGCCCCCAAGCGCCGGCGTTGAGTGTGGGCCATGTCGTCGGCAAGCCCTGAGCCGATGCGCTGGCCTTCGGAGGCCATCTGGGAGGCGGTGGTGCCGATGCTGCCCGGCTTTACCGTGGAGGTGCTGCCCGAGATCGACTCCAGCAACAGTGAACTGATGCGGCGTTGCCGCGCCGGGCTGGGCGAGCCGGTGCTGCTGGTGGCCGAGCGGCAAAGTGCTGGGCGCGGGCGCATGGGGCGCAGCTGGCACAGCCCGCCGGGCTCGAGCCTGACCTTCTCACTGGGCCTGTCGCTGGCCCCAAGTGACTGGTCTGGCTTGTCGCTGGCGGTGGGCGTCAGTTTGGCCGAGACCCTGAGCACCTTGGGCGTGTCTGGGCTGGCCCTGAAATGGCCCAATGACCTGTGGCTGGGCCAGGCCAAGCTGGCCGGCATCCTGATCGAGACCGCGGTGCAGGGTGCGCAGCGCTATGCGGTGGTGGGCATCGGCATCAATGTGTGCGAGCCAGCCTCCGGCTGGCGCCCGCCAGTCGGTGAGGGGGCGCCGGCCCCGATTGCCCCGGCTTGGCTGCAATCGGCCGCGAACCTGACGGCGCCGGCCGTGCTGGGGGCAGTGGCTCCGGCCTTGGTGCGCGATCTGCGGGCCTTCGAGCGTCAGGGCTGGCCGGCCTTTGCGCCGCGCTTTGCCCGCCTCGATGCTTTGCAGGGCCGGCCGGTGCGGCTGTCCGATGGCCGCGAGGGCCTGGCCTGTGGGGTCAGCGCCCATGGCGCCCTGAGGCTGCAAACGTCAGACGGTCTGCAGGAGATCAGCAGCGGCGAGGTCAGCGTGCGGCCCCAGGACTCAACGTAGAAAAGCGTCGTAGCCGGTGCGAAGAATCAAGGCGCTGACCACCAGCACGAAGACCACGCGCACAAACCCGGCGCCGTGCCGCAGGGCCAGCCGGGTGCCCAACAGGCTGCCGGCCACGTTGGCCACGGCCAGAATCAAGGCGTAATGCCACCAGATGTGGCCCTTGAAGGCAAACAGCGCCAGTGCTGAGAAATTGCTGCAGCTGTTGAGCAGCTTGGCCGAGGCCGAGGCGTGCAGGAAGTCGTAGCCCAGCACACGCACGAACAAGAAGACCAGCAGGCTGCCGGTCCCCGGCCCGAAAAAGCCATCGTAAAAACCCATGAGCAGGCCAATGGCGCCGGCCACCGCTGCCTCGCGCCAACCTTGCAGGGCGGGCGCGTGCTCGCGCCCCAGTTCTTTCTTGATCAGGGTGTAGATCAGCACCGCCAGCAGCACCAGTGGCAGCACCTTGCGCAGGAAGTCAGGGGAAACCACGGTCACCAGCCAGGCGCCGGCCAGTGAGCCCAGC
>JAXITB010000383.1:0-3101 GCA_034680305.1 Polaromonas sp.
AAATGGTAAGTAGTAATTTCAGTGCAACGATCAATGCTTGAATTGTGTAAACAGAGATCGAAGTCAGAACAGACGGGCTCTGATCGAGCCCGTCAAGAAGGCACGGGCATAGGAAGACGCCCGTAGGAGGCAAGACGCCGGTCTATGCGGCCGGCGCCAAGCTCAAACCAAGCGCGAAAGTCTGACCCCGCCACTGGCTCCAAAGCGGGCGCTGCATCAGGGGAGTGGATGTACTTGGCCAGACGGGTATTGCCCCTGGCCGCAGGACAAGCCTGCTGCATGAGACTGCGGTGGTATCAGCCGAACCCGTGGCCGACGCAACGGGGGGCAAGGCGATCGCGGCGTTTGACGCCTGATCGGGAGCCACTCAGGGCCGGTGGCTCATTCCTCGAAGAGTTCGGAGTGCGTGCCAGCGCGCACGAAGATGATGGCGCTGCCCGCTTACTGCTGGCGGGCTGTTTCGAGGTCATCGATCAGCGTGTCAGCAGAGCCCAAGCGGGCGGTGCGCACCTTGGCCATGGCACGGGCCTCTTCCATGGCAGCGCGGGTCTGGGCGTTGGGCACCTTCAACTCCAGTGGGAATGCCTGGTCGTTCACGACGCGCTTGAGCAGGATGCGCACGGCATCAGGCACCGACAGCCCCATGGCCGCCAGTACCTCGCAGGCTTGCGTCTTGAGTTCGTCGTCCACGCGGACGTGCAGCATCGTGGAATGGGGCATGAGCGAATCCTCCGTTCCCGCCATCATGTATCTCTATTGAGATACATTGAACCTAGATCCGGCAGTTGACCGCTCGACGTCTTCGACGAGGGCTTGTCACGCATGAGCTTTTCGCCTTTTCTGGCTCTCACCTTCTGGGTGAGTCCGCTACGCGCCCGATTGCACGACTGCGGGGCGCGCTGGCCGCGTTGCTCGTCGTTGCAGGGGCCGATCCTGCGGCGTCCTCGCCCCCTGCCCGCCCACAGCCTGTACCGCAGGCCTGCGCTGGCACGCACCATCAGCTGGGGCTTCACCGTCTGGGAGGGCTGCTTCCCGCTGGCCTTGCTGGACCTGCGCCTGGCTGCCTTCATGTGCGCCAGCGGCGTGGTGTTTCACTTCCTCGTGTTCTGGTACTTCGGACTCAACCGCTTCTTCTGGGCCTGGCTGGCCAGCTTTCCAGCGGTGCTTTACTGCGCCATGCCCTGAAGCGGCCGTGAGCAGGCTTGGCCCCCTGGGCCCACAGCGCCCTGACAGGGGGAAACGCTGTGTGAAGCGGCCCCGCCCCCAGCTAGACTTACCGCATGAGCCAAGCATTGCGATCTGTCCTTGCCCGCCTGCGAAATGCGGGGCGTTGGTGTCACCCCCGCGTTTTGGGGACCATGGCCGTCGGCCTGGTACTGGCCACAGCAGGGCCCGCGTGGGCGCAAGCGCCCTACCCCAACAAGCCCCTCAAGTGGATCGTACCGTTTGCGCCGGGCGGCTCGGGTGACCTGATCGCCCGTTTGTTGGCCGAGCGCATGGCTCAGGGCCTGGGGCAGCCGGTACTGATCGACAACCGCGGCGGCAATGGGTCGGTGCTGGGCACCGAGATGGCGTCGCGCACTGCGCCGGACGGTTACACCTGGGTGCTCAGCAACGGGGCGGCCATCACCACCGGTCCTCTGATGGGACAGAACCTGGGCTACAAGCCTCTCGAGGATTTTGTCCACATCAGCCTGATCGGCAGCTTTGCCAACGCACTGATCGTGCGCCAAGACCATCCGGCCAAGTCGGTGCAAGATCTGCTGAACATGGCGCGTGAGCAGCCAGGCAAGCTCAGCTACGGCTCAGCCGGCGTGGGATCGGCGGGCAATCTGACCGGCGAGTTGCTCAAGCAACTGAGCAAGATGCAGATGGTGCATGTGCCCTACAAGGGCTCGGGGCCGGCCCTCAACGACTTGCTGGGCGGGCAGATCGACCTGATGTTCAACGCCCTGATCGCCTCGGCGCCGCACATCCGCTCGGGCCGGGTTCGGGCCCTGGCCGTGACCGGCGCGCAGCGCGACCGCGACTGGCCCCAGGTGCCCACCCTGGCCGAGGCGGTGCCCGGCGCGGTAGGCGATGCCTGGTTTGGCCTGTCGGTGCCCGCTCGCACGCCCCCAGCGGTGGTCGAGCGTCTGCGCGCCGAAATGGCGCGGGTGCTGCAAACCCCAGAGGTGCGCAACAAGCTGGCCGACATGGGCATGCAGACGCTCAATCTCGGACCCAAGGAGTTTCAGGAATTCCTGGGCCAGGAGATGAAGAAATGGGGCCCGGTGATCCGCACCGCGCAGATCCGCATCGAATAGGCGGGGCTGCCGAAGCGGCCGGGGGCTGATCACCACAGCAGCCTGGCAGACGATCGCCGAGGGCCGCCCCTGAGGGCGCCCCAAAGGTGGCCTCGTAGAATTGCGCCATGCATGAACGCCTCCTGACTTTGCCTCGCGCCCGGGCCACCCCTGGCGCGCACTGCGGCGCATGAAAATCCTGGTCACCGGCGCGGCCGGCTTCATCGGCATGCACACCGCCGACCGGCTGCTGCGCGCCGGCCATGAGGTGGTGGGCCTGGATAGCGTCAATGACTACTACGACACCGACCTGAAGCGGGCTCGCCTGAAGGCGCTGTCGGCCCATGCGGGCTTTGACTTCCATGAATTGGGCATCGAAAACGCGCCGGCCCTGGCCAAGGTGTTTGAGCAAGCGGCCCCGCAACGGGTCGTTCATCTGGCGGCCCAGGCTGGCGTACGGTATTCGCTGACTCACCCGCAGGCGTATGCCGATTCGAATTTGCAGGGCTTCGTCAATATGCTCGAGGCCTGCCGCCACCATGGGGTGGAGCATCTGGTGTATGCCAGCAGTTCCAGCGTCTATGGCGGCAACACCGAGTTGCCTTTTTCTGAAAGCCAGTCGGTCGACCAGCCCATCAGCCTGTATGCGGCCACCAAGAAGGCCAATGAATTGATGGCCCACGCCTACAGCCACCTGTTCAGCTTGCCGACCACCGGCGTTCGCCTGTTCACCGTTTACGGCCCCTGGGGCCGGCCGGACATGGCGCCCTACAAGTTTGCCCAGGCCATTTGCGCGGGTCAGCCCATCGAGGTCTA
>JAXITB010000384.1:0-3089 GCA_034680305.1 Polaromonas sp.
ACCATGATGGGGAAGAAGGAGATCAGGAAGGCCGTCAGGATGGCCGGGCCGATGCCAATGCCGAACCACACCACCAGAACAGGCACGAAAGCGGCCTTGGGCAGTGCGTTGAAGGCCGTCATCAGGGGGTAGACGGCGGTGTAGGCCAGGCGTGAGGAGCCGATCAAAAAGCCGAGCATCACCCCGACGATGATGGCCAGTCCAAAGCCGGCCATGGTCACCCAATAGGTGCGCCAGGCATGTGCAGCGATCACGCCGCGAAACTCGACGAGTTGCTCCCAAATACGCGCTGGGCTGGGGAAGACGAATTCGGAGACCTGAAATGCCGAGCACAGCAATTGCCACAGGGCGATCACGGCCACCAGCAGCAGCCAGGGCGACCAGCGCTCCAATTGTTTCTTGTTCATTTGGCCCCCTGCGGACTGTTCTTGCGGATCGCGCCAATGTGGCTGCGAAGTTCATGAACAATGTCGGTGAATTCTTTGGTGTAAGTGATCTCCAGCTCGCGCGGGCGTGGCAGGTCGATCTCGCGCTTGACCACAAAGCGCCCCGGGCTCTTGCTCATCACGTACACCGTGTCGGCCAGAAAGGCCGACTCGCGCAGGTCGTGGGTGACCAAAATCACATTGAAGCGCTGCTCGGTCCAGAGGTCGCGCAAGATGCACCACAGCTCCTCGCGGGTGAAGGCATCGAGCGCGCCAAACGGCTCGTCGAGCAGCAGCATCTTGGGCTCGTGAATGAGCGCACGGCAAATGCTCGCGCGCTGCTGCATCCCGCCTGAGAGTTGCCAGGGAAACTTGTCCTCGTAGCCACCGAGCCCGACCTTTTGCAGCAGGGCACGTGCCCGGGTTTGATACTCGTCGTAGCGCTGTTTGAACTGGCTGCGGTGTGGCTCGACGATTTCCAGCGGCAAGAGGACGTTGTCGACCGTGGTGCGCCAAGGCAGCAGGGAAGGGGCCTGGAAAGCCATGCCCGAGATCTTGAGCGGGCCGGTCACCGGCTGACCGTCGATGTGGATCGTGCCCTGAGAGGGCATGCGCAGGCCGGTGGCCAGCTTCATGAAGGTCGACTTGCCGCAGCCCGAGGGCCCGACGATGGCGATGAATTCGCCCTCCTGGACTTGCAGGTCGATGGCCTCGACGGCGTACTGCTTTTGGGCCAGCAGCTCGTCGTTGTAGGCGAGCCAGACGTCTTTGAAGTCTACGAAGGGCGAATGGTTCATCACTTCTTGGCCGGAGCGGCTTTGGCAGGCGCCGCTTTGGGGGCGGGCAGGATGTTCAGGGCGGCTTTGGACGGCAGGAAGGCGCCGTTCCAGATGACGTCCGGGTTGACGCGGGTCTTGGTGCCAAAGGCGTCAGAGACCTGCGAGGCCATCAGCGACAGGCGGCCCGGGTTGAGCTGACCGAAGCCCTCGGCGCGCGCGTCGGCGCTGTTGATCACGGTGTCAATGGCCAGTTGCAGGCGGCGTGTTTCCAGCGCCACATTGATGATGCCATCGCGCTGCTTGACGTATTCAATGGCAGCGGCCGGATTGGTGATCACGTCCTTGGCGCCTTTGGTGAAGGCCGCCAGGAAAGCTTTGACCGCTTCCGGGTTCTCCTTGAGGATCTTGGGCGTGGCGATGATCACGTTGCCGTAGAGTTTCACACCAAAGTCGGCGTAAGGCAGGATGGTCACGTCTTCGGCCTTGACGCCACGCGCCTCCAGGTTGAGCAGCGAGGTGAAGGTAAAGCCAGTGATGGCGTCGACATCACCACGGGCCAGCATGGTCTCGCGCAGCGGCGGGTCCATGGCGGTCCAGTTCACGGTGCCGATGCCATTGGCTTTTTGGAAGATCGGGAAGGCACGGCGGCCTGCGTCGAACACGGGCGCGCCCAGCTTCTTGCCGGTCAGGTCGCCAGGCGTCTTGATGCCGGTCTTTTTGAGCGCCATCACCGAGGCCGGGGTGTTGTTGTAGACCACCATGATGGCCACCGGCTTGTTGGGCGCGTCGGGGTTGTTGGCGTGAAACTCCATCAGCGCGGCCAGGTCGGCAAAGCCCATGTCGTAGGTGCCCGAGGCCACCCGGGTGACCGCACCGCCCGATCCGTTGCCGGCATCGACCGTCACATCGAGCTTGGCTTCCTTGAAATAGCCCTTGGCCACCGGCGTCAAAAACAGTGCAGCGGGCCCTTCAAAGCGCCAGTCCAACTGAAATTTGATCGGGGTGGTTTGCGCCTGGGCTGTGCCCAGAGTCATCAGGCCGGCCAGGGCCAGGGTCGATTGCAGGAGAGTGCGTTTTTTCATGGCTGTTCCATCAGGGGTGGAGTAGAGGAAATATCTGGGCAGCAATAACAATGCCAGATGGCGGGTTCGCGCCTGAGCGTGCTCCGATTTTCGATCCTTGCAAGCTTTGGCGTTGAGCCCTCCAGTATGCACTTTCTTGGGACATTCCCTAAATTAGTTTGGCGGCTCCGAGCGGGATTGGCGAGTTTGCACCCACAAGGCGAAGCAACTCAGGTCTTCTTCCATGCAAAATTGTGAGCCAAACTGTATACAGAATGTCATCGTTATAAATGGGGACAAACCCGTATCGGCGGCCCAGTCCATGATTGGCCCTCGCTCAGACCCATAGAAAAGGCCAGCCCGAGGGCTGGCCTGAATCTGTTCTGATGCCCGGGGACGATCAGTGCGCTTCAGCCTGCTTGGCCGCTTCAATGGCGTCTCGGCTGTCTTTGCTGGCGCCGTTGAAAAACAGATTGAGCAGCACCGCGCTGATGGAGGCCAGCAAAATGCCCGATTCGATCAGCGCATGCAGGCCATGCGGCATCCATTGTTTGAAGTTGGGTGCGATTAGCGGGATCATGCCAGTGCCGATGGAAATGGCCACGATCAGCGCATTAAAGCGGTTGTGCTTGAAGTCCACGCCACCGAGGATGCGGATGCCGGTGGCGGCCACCATGCCGAACATCACCAAGCCAGCTCCGCCAAGCACCACCGTCGGCAGCGATTCGATCAAGGCTGCCATTTTGGGCAACAGGCCCAATGCCAGCATGATCAGCCCGCCGGCCACGCACACAAAACGACTCTTGACACCAGTGACGGCCACC
>JAXITB010000385.1:0-3081 GCA_034680305.1 Polaromonas sp.
AAGGCGGCGCCGCGAGGGCCAACGGACCCTCACTTACTCGACCATCGCCCACCATGGACGCTTGGGTCGCACAGCTCACTGGCCCCTGCCGGGGGCAAGCGAGCACCGATGCGGCACGGGCGATCGCAACAACGCGACCACCCCACCCACCGAATTTATTTGGCCTTGGGCCGCTTGGCGCCGTACTTGGAACGGGACTGCTTGCGGTCCTTGACGCCCTGCAAGTCGAGCGAACCACGCACGATGTGATAGCGCACGCCAGGCAGATCCTTGACGCGGCCACCACGCACCAGCACCACCGAGTGCTCCTGCAGGTTGTGACCTTCACCGCCAATATAGGAGATGATTTCAAAGCCGTTGGTCCGGCGCACCTTGGCGACCTTGCGCAAGGCAGAGTTGGGCTTCTTCGGCGTCGTGGTGTAGACGCGCGTGCAGACGCCGCGGCGCTGCGGCGAATTTTGCATCGCGGGGCTCTTGGACTTGGTCTTTTCGACCTCGCGGCCCTGACGCACGAGCTGGTTAATGGTTGGCATTGAAACGTTCCTGAACGTTGAAACTGCCTGCCCCGCCAAAACACGGGACACGCATGGGTAAATCTTCCGCTCAAAAGTCGGAAAGCTTTCGAGTGTATCAGGTCACGGGAGACAGGGCAAACGCAGGCCCCCAGGCCGCCCTGGGCTGGTCAAAACCGCCTGGGCCGAGTTCATTTGACCCAAAGGCGGATCGCGTCCCAGGCCCGCCCGATGACCCCAGCCTCCTCGACCGCATCCAGAGCCACCAGCGGCACTTCGCTGATTGGCGCCTGCTCATCGACGCGGATACGCAAGGTGCCCATGGCCTGACCGCGCTGGAAGGGCGCCACCAGGGGATCGCGCCGCACCACCTCGGTCTTGAGTTTGGCTCCGGTGCCCGACGGCACAGCGATCACGATGGGCTGCGGCCGCCCGATCCGGACCACGGATGAGCGCCCCTTCCAAACCGCCGGCGAGACCACCGCCTGGTTGGCATCGAACAATTTAACCGCCTCAAAGGCGGTGTAGCCCCAATTGAGCAACTTTTGCGCCTCATTGGCGCGGGCGTTTTCGCTGGCCGCGCCCAGCACGATGGCCAGCAGGCGGCGCGCTCCCGGCTGATTGCCCGTACCCAGGTTCGGAAAGTCCCGCCGGGCCGTGGCGATCAGGCAGTAGCCGGCCGCCTGGGTATGGCCAGTTTTCAGGCCATCGACAGAGGGGTCGCGAAACAGCAGCATGTTGCGGTTGGTGTCATTGGCTGCAGGCGTTCCGGGATAGCGGTATTTTTTGATCGCATAAAAAGCCATGAACTCGGGGAAATCAACCATCAGGCGCTGCGCCAGGATGCTCAGGTCGCGCGCGGTGGTGGTGTGTCCGGCCTCGGTCAGGCCTTCTGGATTTTTGTAGGCAGTGTTCTTCATGCCCAACGCTTGCGCCTGTTCATTCATGCGCTGGACAAAGCGCTCGACGCTGCCGGCCACCCCCTCGGCCAGGGCCACCGTGGCGTCATTGCCCGACTGCACCACCATGCCCTTGATCAGGTCCTCCACCGGCACCTGCATCTTGGGGTCGATGAACATCCTTGAGCCAGGCATCTTCCAGGCACGCTCGCTGACCGGCATGGCCTGCTGCAAACTGAGCTTCTTGGCCTTGAGGGCGTCGAACACCAAATAAGCCGACATCAGCTTGGTCAAAGAGGCGGGCTCGAGCGGGGCGTCGATGTTCTGCGCGGCCAGAATCTGATTGGCGGTGACATCAATGAGCAAATACGAGCGGGCGGCCACCTCGGGCGCTTGCGGTGCCTGGGCCAGGCCAGGCTGAACAAAACCAGCCCACAGCAGGCTGGCAATGACAAAACAACGAAACAACATGGAGCAGACCGGTTGAGGTCGCGCCAACCAGAGCGCCTGGATGACGCCCGGCACGGACGCAAACGTCAGGCGCTCAAATGGCGCACGACCAAGTTCTTGAGCAGCGGCAATTGTCCATGAAAGAAAGGGCCACCACCGGGGATGACCACTACCGGCAGAACCTGCGGACGCGCCCAGTCCAGAACCGCAGACAGGGGTACGGTATCGTCCGTCTCACCGTGAATGACCAGCGTGCGTTCATGCAGCGTCGGCGCAATCGGGGCCACCGCGAAGCGGCTGGCGGCAGTGCCGACCAGGACCATCTTGTCGATATCGCGATGGCCCTGCAAGGCCGAACAGGCCTGGCTGGTGACAAAGGCCCCGAACGAAAATCCGGCCAAACACAGTGTGCCCTGCGGCTGCACCTGTTCAATCACGACCAACAGGTCCTGCACCTCGCCGCGCCCTTCGTCATGGCTGCCGGCGCTGGCACCCACGCCCCGAAAGTTGTAGCGCACCGTGGTCCAGCCACACTGATTGAAGGCGCGCGCCAGCGTCTGCACCACCTTGTTGTCGAGGGTGCCGCCAAACAAGGGGTGAGGGTGAGAGATCACCGCCACCCCACGCGACGGGCCTGCCGGCTCGTCAGTCGCGATCTCGATGGCTCCGGCCGGGCCAGGCAAAGCGGACCGGCGGGTTTGCGAATTCATGGGCCAGGCCAGATGAGCGAAGACTCAGCGCCCCACTTCGGGCGGCGTGAGCAGACGGTCGACCACCTGGCCGCGCTTGAGGTGGGACTCGACGATCTCGTCGATGTCGCTGGCATCCACATAGCTGTACCAGGTGCCCTGCGGATAAACCACCGCCATCGGCCCACCTGCGCAGCGGTCCAGGCACCCGGCCTTGTTAACGCGCACCCCGCCCGGACCAGCCAGACCGGCCGCCTTGACCAGGGCTTTGCAGCGGTCGAAAGCTTGCTGGGCGCCATGGTGCCCGCAGGCGTTGTCGCCATTGCTGCGCTCATTGAGGCAGAAAAACACATGGTGCCGGTAGTACGAGGCCGGCAGCTCGGCAGGAGCGGATTCAGACATGGCGCCAATTCTAGGCGCGGGGCGTCGGCGCACCCGACAGCCTGAGCATGACATAAGTCAGGGCGGCAAAAGGCCAGAGCCAACTGAGCCACTGGGTCAGCCCATTGAATCGCACAAATCGGCCCTGCT
>JAXITB010000386.1:0-3078 GCA_034680305.1 Polaromonas sp.
GGCAACTGGCCACAGCCGACCCCGAAGCGCAGCGTCAATGGATGATGCAGCGCTTGCGGCCCTACAGGATTCAAGAGATATACAAGGAAAGTGAGGGCCTGCTTACAAGCTATTTCGAGCCGATTCTGACGGCCCGCCGCCAAAGCTCGGCCAGCCATCGGGTACCGCTCTACCGGCCGCCGGCTGACCTCGCCAGTCGCCGGCCCTGGTTCACTCGACAGGAAATCGAGACCTCGGCGCAGGCCCGGGAGGCCTTGCGCGGGCGCGAAATCGCCTGGCTCAGCGACCCGATCGACGCCATGCTGCTGCACATTCAGGGCTCGGGCCGGCTGCTGCTGACCGAGCCCGATGGCTCGGTGCGCCAGGTTCGGGTGGCCTTTGCCGGCTCCAACGAGCAACCTTACCGCAGCATCAACCAATGGCTGCTCGAACAGGGCGTGCAGCGCATCAACCCCTGGCCCGAGGCCACCAAGGCCTGGGCGGCGCAAAACCCACAGCGGGTGTCGCAGTTGCTGTGGAGTAACCCGCGCTATGTGTTTTTCCGCGAAGAACCCCTGCAAAACGAGGCCGAAGGCCCGCGAGGCGCACAAGGGGTGCCCCTGAGCGCGGGCCGATCGATCGCAGTCGACCCCGGCAGCATCCCCTATGGCACGCCGGTCTGGCTGGTCTCGAGCGGACCGGCGGTGCGCCTGCAGCGCCTGGTGCAGGCCCAGGACACGGGCAGCGCCATCGTGGGCGCAGTGCGGGCCGATTACTTTGCCGGTACCGGGGCCGAGGCGGGCCAGTTGGCCAGCAAGGTCAAGCAGCCGCTGCAAATGTGGGCGCTGTGGCCGCAGACGGCCCGCTGAACAAGCCCTTGCTGGCCGCAGGCTTGCCATGCCCGACAGGGGTGCGCCGCATACAATCGCCGATTTTCCGGCCCTTGACTGCTGAGCGCGCATGCACGCATGCCGCCGGCCAAAGCCTCAACCCCTGGAGTGCCCCCGTGTTCATTTCTTCTGCCTTCGCCCAGACCGCCCCGGCCGCAGCCGGCGGTGGCGACATGATGTCTTCGCTGGCCAGCATGCTGCCGCTGCTGTTGATGTTCGTGGTCCTGTATTTCGTCATGATCCGGCCACAGATGAAGAAGCAAAAGGAGCACCGCGCCATGATCGAGGCGCTGGCCAAGGGTGACGAGGTGGTAACGGCCGGCGGCCTGCTCGGCCGGGTCAGCAAGATCGGCGACGGCTTCATCGGCGTGGAATTGGCCGAAGGCGTGGAAGTGCAGATGCAACGCGCCTCCGTGGTTCAGGTGATGCCCAAGGGCACGATGAAGTAAAGCGGCCCGGCCGCGCTCGACCGCCTAAGCGCGCGAGCCGGCCCAAGCCCACCCTTGTTACGGCCCCGGTCTGCCGCCGGAGCGCCTTGTTGCGAAAGCGCCCCCATGAACCGATATCCGATCTGGAAGTACCTGGTGATCGCCATCACCCTGGTGATCGCGGCCCTGTACACCTTGCCCAACTTCTTTGGCGAAGCGCCCGCAGTCCAGGTCTCCAGCCTCAAGGCCATGGCCAAGATCGACGCCGCCACCGTCACCAAGGTGCAGGAAGCGCTCAAAGCGGCCGGCGTCAACGCGGAGGAAGTGGCGCTCGAGGGCAACTCGGTGCGGGCTCGATTTGACAGCCCCGACAACCAACTCAAGGCCAAGGACGCCATCCAGAAGGCCCTGATTGCCGATCCGGGCTACATCGTGGCGCTCAACCTGGTCTCGCGCTCGCCAGCCTGGCTGCGCAGCGTCCATGCCATGCCCATGTATCTGGGCCTGGACTTGCGTGGGGGCGTGCATTTCATGCTGCAGGTGGACATGCAGGCGGCGCTGACCAAGCGGGCCGACTCCCTGGCCGGCGACCTGCGCCTGGCCCTGCGCGAAAAAACCCTGCGTTACGAAGACCTCATGCGCGAGGGCACCAACATTCAAATGCGCCTGCCCGATGGGGCCACCGCCGAGGCGGTAAGCCGGTTGGTGCAAGAGCAGTTTGCCGACCTACAAACGCGCACCGAGGCCGATGGCCCCAAGCAAAAGCTGGTGGCCAGCATCCGGCCAGAGGCCATACGCAAAGTGCAGGAGCAAGCGCTCAAGCAAAACATCACCACCTTGCACAACCGAATCAATGAGCTGGGCGTGGCCGAACCGGTCATCCAGCAGCAGGGCCTGGATCGCATCGTGGTGCAGCTGCCCGGTGTGCAAGACACGGCCAAAGCCAAAGACATTTTGGGTCGCACCGCTACGCTGGAAGTGCGCATGGTGGACGAAAGCACCGAGGCCCGTGCCGCAGAGCAAGCGGGCGGCGTGGTGCCATTTGGTGCCGAGCGTTATCTGGAGCGCGATGGCCGTCCCTTGATCGTCAAGAAACAAGTGGTTTTGACCGGCGACAACCTGACCGATGCCCAGCCTGGCTTTGACAGCCAAACCCAAGAGCCGGTGGTCAACCTGACACTCGACGCCAAGGGCGCACGCATTTTCAAAGATGTGACGCGCGACAACGTCGGCAAGCGCATGGCCATCATCTTGTTTGAAAAAGGCAAGGGCGAAGTGGTGACTGCGCCAGTGATTCGGGCCGAGATCGGTGGCGGGCGTGTGCAAATTTCAGGCCGTATGACCACCGTTGAAGCCAACGACACGGCGTTGTTGTTGCGCGCCGGCTCTTTGGCTGCACCGATGGAGATCATCGAAGAACGCACCATTGGCCCCAGCTTGGGTGCAGAAAACATTGCCAAGGGCTTCAACAGCGTGACCTGGGGTTTCTTGGTCATCGTGGCCTTCATGGTGGTTTATTA
Organism: Polaromonas sp.; assembly: GCA_034680305.1. Lineage (GTDB taxonomy): Bacteria > Pseudomonadota > Gammaproteobacteria > Burkholderiales > Burkholderiaceae_C > Polaromonas. Next base: position 2,818 of record JAXITB010000386.1, read on the forward strand.
CGCCATGTTCGGGCTGTTCTCCGGCATTGCTTTGGGCGTGAACTTGCTGTTCTTGGTGGCCATTTTGTCCATGCTGCAAGCCACCTTGACCTTGCCGGGCATGGCCGCGATGGCGCTGGCGCTGGGCATGGCGATTGACTCGAACGTGCTGATCAATGAGCGCGTGCGTGAAGAGCTGCGCAACGGGGTCAGTCCGCAAGCGGCCATTCATGCGGGTTACGACCGTGCATGGGCCACTATTTTGGATTCCAACATCACCAC
>JAXITB010000387.1:0-3071 GCA_034680305.1 Polaromonas sp.
AGCAGACTTTCATGGCGCGGCGTGAAAAGACCGCCGATGGTCGACTCGGTGACTGGCAGCACCTGAGCTATGCCCAGGCCTGGCAAAGCGCCCGAGGCATCGCCCAAGGCCTGATTGATCGCGGTTTGAGCACCGACAGACCAGTGGCCATTCTGAGCGAAAACAGCCTGGAGCACGCCCTCATGGCCTTGGGCTGTCTGATCGCAGGCGTGCCCTACACCCCCGTCTCGCCCCCGTATTCGCTCATCAGTCTGGACTACGACAAGCTCAAGCACGTGCTGCGCACCGTCACGCCCGGCCTGGTGTTTGCGCAAGATACGCGTTACGCCAAGGCGATCAAGGCGGCGGTGGGACCAGAGGTCACCCTCGTGATGGCCGAAGGTGGGGTCGACGACCGCCTGGTCACCGGCTTTGCCGAGTTGTGCGCCACGCCGGTGACCGATGCAGTCGACCAAGCCATGGCCGCCACCGGTCCAGACACCATCGCCAAATTCCTCTTCACCAGTGGTTCAACCAAGCTGCCCAAGGCCGTGATCAACACCAACCGCATGTGGTGCGCCAACCAGCAGCAAATGGCACAGTCCATGCCCGTGCTGGCCGAACGCGAGTTGGTGCTGGTTGACTGGCTGCCATGGAACCACACCTTCGGTGGCAATCACAATTTCGGCATGGTCGTCTTTCACGGCGGCACCTTGTACATCGACGACGGCAAGCCCACGCCCGCACTCATGCAAGAGACCTTGCGCAATCTGCGGGAGGTGGCGCCGACGGTGTACTTCAACGTGCCGACCGGCTTTGAGGCCATTGCCAATGCGATGAAGACCGACGATGCGCTGCGCAAGACTTTGCTGTCGCGCGTGCAGATGTTTTTCTATGCCGGTGCCGCCCTGGCCCAGCCGGTCTGGGACAGCCTGTATGAAAGTCAGGAACGCGAAATCGGCGAGCGGATCGTGATGGGCACTGGCTTGGGCATGACCGAATCGGGCCCTTTCGGAATCTTTGTGACCTCCCCTTTTGTGCAGGCCGGCGATCTGGGTGTACCCACCCCAGGGCTGGAGCTCAAGTTGGTGGACATCGAAGGCAAGACCGAGGTGCGCTACCGCGGCCCCAACATCACGCCCGGCTACTGGCGAGCCCCACAGGAAAGCGCAGAGGCGTTTGACGAAGAAGGCTTCTTCAAGACGGGCGATGCAGTGCGCTGGATCGATGAATCCAATGTGCATCTGGGACTCAAATTCGACGGACGCATCGCGGAAGACTTCAAGCTGGCCACCGGCACCTTTGTCAGCGTCGGCCCACTGCGCAGCAAGATCATTGCTGCCGGTGCGCCCTGCATTCAGGATGTGGTCATCACTGGCCTGAACATGAAAGAAGTGGGCGCCATGGTCTTTCCCACCCCGGCTGTACGGGCCCTCAGCCAACTGCCGGCTGACGCCCCCTGGGCCGAGGTACTGGCCAGCGCCCCCGTGCTCGAGCGGTTTCAGGGCATCGTCAATGAGCTGGCGCGCGGCGCTACCGGAAGCGCCAACCGGATCGCCCGCCTGTGCCTGCTGGCCGAGCCGCCGACCATCGACAAGGGCGAAATCACCGACAAGGGCTCGATCAACCAACGTTCGGTGCTGAGTCACCGGGCTGACACCGTGGCCGCCCTGCACGCTGACACGCTGGCTCACATCATCCAGCCCCAGGTTTGACATCAGCCGCCAGCCCATGAGATCCCCAGCCATCACCAAGGCCCTGGCCCGTCTTTGCAGGCGCGAGGGCATGCCGACCGCCCAGGGGCTGCGTGGCCACCGCATGGCGCAGGGGCTGGACCTGCTGACTCACCCCGCCAAGGCTGTGGCCCGATCAATTAAGAAGGAGACCCCATGAACATCCAAGGAACAGCCGCGCTCGTCACTGGCGGCGGATCAGGCCTGGGCGAAGCCACCGCCCGAGAACTGGCCCGACTGGGCGCCAAGGTAGCGGTGCTCGACCTGAACATCGAGCAGGCCGAGCGGGTGGCCCGAGACATTGGCGGCTTGGGCCTGGCCTGCAATGTGAGCGATCCCGACAGCATGGCCCGAGCCATCGAGGCCGCTGCCGCCGCCCACGGACCGGCCCGCATCCTGATGCAGATCGCCGGCATCGGCACCGCCAAGCGCGTGGTCGGCAAGGACGGTCACGCTGCGTCGCTGGAGGACTTTGCCAAGGTCATCAACGTCAATCTGATTGGCACCTACAACGCCGCCCGCCTCTTTGCAGCCGCCTGCGCCAAACTCGAGCCTCTGGAAGACGGCGCGCGCGGCGTGATGGTCTTTACTGCCTCGGTGGCCGCCTACGACGGCCAAGTCGGCCAGCAAGCCTACAGCGCCTCCAAAGCCGGCGTGGTCGGCATGACGCTGCCGATGGCGCGCGACTTGGCCCAGCACGGCATCCGGGTCTGCACCATCGCGCCCGGCCTGTTTGCCACGCCTTTGCTCAAAACCTTGCCCGAGCCGGTTCAGCAGTCGCTGGCGGCCAGCATCCCCTTCCCTTCGCGACTGGGCAAGCCGCAAGAATTTGCCGAATTGGCAGCGCACATCGTGCAAAACAATCACCTCAATGGCGAGACGATCCGCCTCGATGGCGCACTGCGCATGGCGCCCCGCTGATCAGGCCTTACATGACATTTCAGACGCTTGACCGCTTGCGCGAGCACTTGCCGCGGCTACGGTGTCACGGAGAACCAACATGAGCAAGACTGTGGTCTACGAGGTGGAGGTGATGTTCGGCGACTGCGACCCGGCCGGTATCGTGTTCTTCCCCAATTTCTTGAAGTGGATGGACGCCTCCTCCCTGAACTTCTTTATGAAGTGTGGCGTCCCGCCCTGGCGAGAACTGCTCAAAACACGCGGCATCATCGGCACGCCGCTGCTGGAGATCCACACCAAGTTCACACGGCCGGCCACCTACGGCGAGCGGCTGCAGGTCTACACCAGTGTGCAGGAATGGCGCGAAAAAGTGATCGTGCACAAGCACACCGTTCAGCGCGGCGACACCGTCTTGTGCGAGGGCACAGAAACTCGGGCTTTTTGCATCAAGCACCCCGA
>JAXITB010000388.1:0-3065 GCA_034680305.1 Polaromonas sp.
AAACCAAGATGGCCATGCCCGAGACCAAGATCGGGCTGTTCCCCGACGTGGGCGGTGGCTATTTCCTCAGCCGTTGCCCGGGGTCGGTCGGCGAGTATCTGGCACTGACCGGGCACATGATTGGTGCCGATGAGGCCATCGCGCACGGACTGGCCGATGTGCGCATCGCGGCCGCTGACCAGGCGCCACTGTGGGATGCGCTGGCCGGAACGACCTTGACCAGCGGCGCCCAAGCGCTGGAGTGGCTGCGCCAGCGGCTGCCCGCTGCTGGGACGGCACAGGCGCCTGCGGCCGCAGTCGAGGCGGCTTTCAGTCTGCCCAGCGTGGCAGCGATCTTGGCGGCGCTCGACGGTACCCCGAGTGAGTGGGCCAGCGCGACCGCAAAAGCCCTGCGTGAGCGTTCCCCGCTGATGCTTCATGTGGCGCTCGAGCAAATCCGCAGGGCCCGTCACATGGGCTTGGCCGAGGAGTTGCGCATGGAGTGCGACATGGTTTGGCGCTGCTTCAACCACCGACCTGTGACGGACAGCGAAACTGTGGAAGGCATACGCGCGCTGGCGGTGGACAAAGACCATGCGCCACGCTGGAAGCCGGCTACGGTCGCGCAGGTCGACCCCCAGGAAGTGGCGGCCTTTTTCACGAGCCCCTGGACGCCTGAGTCGCATCCATTGCGCCACCTGAGTTGAGCTGGGGCACAAGCCCTGAGACGCCGCGCAGGATCGGCTCATCGGTGCAGGGACAGGTCAGCGGTTGCGCGACTTCATCGCGCGCTCGACTTCGCGCTTGCCCTCGCGCTCTTTGATGCTGTCGCGCTTGTCGTGCTCGGCCTTGCCCTTGGCCAGCGCTACCTCGCATTTGATGCGACCGCTCTTCCAATGCAGGTTCAGTGGCACCAGGGTATAGCCCTTTTGCTCGGTCTTGCCGACCAGCCGCCGGATTTGATCCTTGTGCATCAAGAGCTTTTTGGTACGCACCGAGTCGGGGCGCACATGGGTCGAAGCGGTTCCCAGCGGGTTGATCTGGCACCCGATGATGAACAACTCGCCGTCTTTGACCACCACATAGCCATCGGTCAATTGCACCTTGCCGGCGCGCACCGCCTTGACCTCCCAGCCTTCGAGCACCATGCCGGCCTCAAAGCGCTCCTCGATGTGATAGTTGAACAAGGCGCGCTTGTTCTCTGCGATCCGGCCGCCGTTTGCGGATGGGCTTTTGCTGGGGTCGGACGATTTTTTGGACATGCGTATGGGCTCATCCATCGGGTCATACAATGGACGAAGCTTTCGATTGTATGAAAACCGTTCACAAGTCCGTCCTGATCTGGTTCAGCGCCGACGAGATGTTTTCACTCGTGACGGATGTGGACCGCTATCCGCAGTTTCTCCCTTGGTGCGATCAGGCCAGCGTGCTCAGTCAGCAAGAGCAGGCCATGACGGCCCGAGTGGGCATTTCCTTTGGCGGCATTCGTCAGAGTTTCACCACCCGCAATGCCCATCTGCCAGGCCGGCAGATTCACATGGAACTGGTTGAAGGTCCGTTCTCCAAACTCGAGGGACAGTGGGATTTCACCCCTCTCGGTGACGGTCAGCGCGCCTGCAAGGTCGAATTCAGCCTGCGCTACGACTTCAATAGCATGGCCCTGGCAGCCATCGTGGGGCCCGTGTTCGACAAGATCGCCGGCAGCTTGGTCGATGCTTTCGTCAAGCGGGCCAATCAGGTCTATGAGCCGTCCTGAGTCTGGGTCGGCCAAGGAACTGCCGGCTTGGTTTGTGCCGGGCCCGACGCGCGGGTTCATGGCCATCGCCGTCCTGCAATGTCTGGGCCCTCGCCAGGTGCAGGAATGCGCCATCGAAGTGCCAGCCGGCACAACCGCCGAGCAGGCGCTGATCGCCTGCGGTTTATTGCCCACGGCCCCAGCGCCGGCCGAGTGGCTGCTTGGCATCTGGGGGCGGCGTTGCTTGCCGAGGACGGTGCTCCAGGCGGGTGACCGTTTGGAGATTTACCGTCCGCTCAAGGTGGACCCGAAGGTCGCCCGGCGCGAGCGATTCAAAGGGCAGGGCGCGCGCACTGCCGGCCTGTTCGCTCGCCGACGGCCGGGGGCCAAGCCCGGCTACTAGCCTGCTTACCAATCTGAGCACCGGTGGGGGAGGCCAGGCGCCTGAATCGGCTGGGTAGAATCTGGTTTTTGGAGCCATCCCTATGCGCCTACTCGGCAAAGCGTTGACCTTCGACGACGTTCTTCTGGTCCCCGCCTACTCCCAGGTCCTGCCCAAGGACACCCAACTCGCCACCCAGTTTTCCCGCCATGTGCGACTGAACCTGCCCCTGGTGTCAGCCGCGATGGACACAGTCACCGAGGCCCGACTGGCCATCGCGATTGCGCAGGAGGGGGGCATCGGCATCGTCCACAAGAACCTCACCGCGCAGGAGCAGGCGGCTCAGGTGGCGAAAGTCAAACGCTATGAATCGGGCGTCCTGCGCGACCCGGTGGTCATCACGCCGACGACCACCGTCCGGCAGGTGATGGCCCTGTCCGATGAACTGGGCGTCTCGGGCTTTCCGGTGGTCGACGGCGGCAAGGTGGTAGGCATCGTGACCGGCCGCGATCTGCGCTTTGAAACGCGTTACGACCAAAAAGTCAGCGAGATCATGACGCCGCGCGAGCGTTTGGTGACCGTGCCCGAAGGCACCACGCCCGAGCAGGCCAAGGCCCTGCTCAACAAGTACAAGCTCGAGCGCCTGTTGGTCGTCAATGATGCCTTCGAACTCAAGGGCCTGATCACGGTCAAAGACATCACCAAGCAGTTGAATTTCCCGAATGCCGCTCGAGACGCCGCAGGGCGATTGCGCGTTGGTGCTGCGGTGGGCGTGGGCGAGGGCACCGAAGAGCGGGTGGAGGCGCTGTCGCGGGCAGGCGTCGATGCCATCGTGGTCGATACCGCGCATGGCCACAGCAAAGGCGTGATCGAGCGGGTGCGCTGGGTCAAACAGAACTACCCGCACATCGATGTGATTGGGGGCAACATCGCCACTGGCGCGGCTGCCTTGGCCCTGGTCGAGGCGGG
>JAXITB010000389.1:0-3060 GCA_034680305.1 Polaromonas sp.
CGAGCTGATGTCCAGACCTTCGCGCTCCTGCTCTTCCGTGACGCGCAGGCCGATGGTCATGTCGACGATCTTGAAGGCCACCACCGAGACCACACCGGACCACACCAGGGTGATCAGAACCGCTTTGGCCTGGATCCAGACCTGGCTGGCGATCGAGTAGTCGGCTGCAGTGACCATGGTGGCTGTCACCCAGTCGGCCACATAGCCGGGGCCGCCCAGGCTGGGGCTGTTGAACACGCCGGTCAGCAGGGCGCCCAGGATGCCGCAGACACCATGCACACCGAACACGTCGAGCGAGTCGTCGGCGCCGAGCATCTTCTTCAGACCGGAGACGCCCCACAGACCCGCAAAGCCAGCGATCAGGCCAATGAACAGGCCGCCGCCGATGCCGACGTTGCCGGCAGCCGGGGTGATGGCCACCAAGCCAGCCACAGCGCCCGAGGCGGCGCCGAGCATCGAGGCCTTGCCTTTGAGCATGGCCTCGCCGATGCACCAGGTCAGTACCGCGCCGGCGGTGGCCACCATGGTGTTCATGAAGGCCAGGGCAGCAAAGCCGTTGGCTTCCAGGGCCGAGCCGGCATTGAAGCCGAACCAGCCCACCCACAGCAAAGCGGCGCCGACCATGGTCAGGGTCAGGCTGTGCGGGGCCATGGCTTCCTTGCCGTAGCCAATGCGCTTGCCCACCATGTAGGCGCCCACCAGACCGGCCACGGCGGCGTTGATGTGCACCACGGTGCCGCCGGCAAAGTCCAGTGCGCCCGACTGCCAGATGTAGCCGGCCTTGGCGGTCATCGCGTCAACCACTTCCTTGCCGGTGTAGGCGTCAGGGCCCATCCAGAACCAGACCATGTGAGCGATCGGCAGGTAGCTGAAGGTGAACCACAGCACCATGAAGGCCAGGACAGCAGAGAACTTCATGCGCTCGGCGAACGCGCCGACGATGAGCGCGCAGGTGATGCCGGCAAAGGTGGCCTGGAAGGCGGCGAACACGATCTCTGGAATCACCACGCCCTTGCTGAAGGTGGCCGCGTTGGCGAAGGAGCCGGCTGCGTTGTCCCAGATGCCCTTGAGCATGATCCGGTCAAAGCCCCCAATGAAGGCGCTTCCCTCGGTGAAGGCCAGGCTGTAGCCGTAGATGACCCACAGCACCGCGATCATCGAGAAAGTGACCATCACTTGCATCAGCACCGACAGCATGTTTTTGCTGCGCACCAGGCCGCCGTAGAAGAGGGCCAGGCCCGGGATGGTCATCATGATGACCAGCACGGTGGAGATCATCATCCAGCTGGTGTCGCCCTTGTTGGGCACGGGAGCGGCGGCTGCGGCCGGCGCGGCAGCCGGCGCAGCGGCTGCGGTACCAGCGGTGGCCGGTGCTTCAGCGGGTTTGGCGGCCTCGGCAGAGGCCGCTGCGGCCGGCGCGGGGGCGGGGGCTTGCGCGAGCACTGACACACTGCCGGTCAGCAGGCTCAAGCCCAGGGCCAGGGAGGCGAGTAGTTTTTTCATGGCTTCAATCTTTCTCTGAATAAGCGGGGCCTTACAGCGCTTCTTTGCCGGTCTCGCCGGTGCGGATGCGCACGACCTGCTCGAGGTCGTACACAAAAATCTTGCCGTCACCGATCTTGCCGGTGCGGGCCGAGCCTTCGATGGCCTCGATCACCCGATCGACCAGCTCGTTGGAGACGGCCGCTTCGATCTTGACCTTGGGCAGGAAGTCGACCACGTACTCTGCGCCGCGGTAGAGCTCGGTGTGCCCCTTTTGACGGCCGAAGCCTTTGACTTCGGTGACGGTGATGCCTTGCACGCCCATGGCCGACAGTGCTTCGCGCACCTCGTCGAGCTTGAAGGGTTTGATGATGGCCGTAACGAGTTTCATGTTCGAAATTCCTTTCTCACTGGTGAGCTGAAGAGACAAGTCTGGGTGCTTCTAAGCAGGGTCCGTGCCAGTCCACGCCGCCAATTGCCACCGGACTCTGCAAAGAATGGTTGCCGCAGTGGGGCAGAGCATCCCGGCAGGGGGCCATGGCAGCCCTTCTGCGACTACATTGGGTCTTGTCTGTGCAGGGCGTTGCGGCACCAAAGTGGTGCGTCGGTGCGCACTGGTTTGGATCAAGTTGCCCATCGTCACCCCATGAGTCTGTCCATCGTGCACAGCCGAGCCTTGTTGGGTCTGCAGGCCCGACCGGTGATGGTCGAGGTTCATTTGGCCAACGGCTTGCCCAGCTTTAGCCTGGTTGGTCTGGCCGATACCGAGGTCAAGGAGGCGCGAGAACGGGTGCGTTCGGCGCTTGCCAACTGCGGGCTGGAGTTTCCAGCCAACAAACGCATCACGGTCAATTTGGCGCCGGCCGACCTGCCCAAGGATTCCGGCCGCTTCGATCTGCCGATTGCCCTGGGCATCTTGGCGGCGGCCGGCCAGCTCGACGCCGCCCGGCTCGACGGCTTCGAGTTCGCGGGCGAGCTGTCTTTGGGCGGGCAATTGCGACCGGTGCGCGGCGCCCTGGCGATGGCGCTGGCCCTGGTCGCCGGGCAGGGTGAGGCTCAGGCCGATGGCCGGGTCAGCGCGGGCCGGGCCCTGGTGCTGCCGGCAGCGAGCGCCCAGGAGGCGGCCTGTGTGCCCGGCGCCCGCGTCTACGGCGCTCCCGGTCTGCTCGAGGTGGTGCAGCAGTTGATGCCGGACGGCCCCGAAGACGGGGCGCTCTGGCAGGCGGTGTGTCCCCCTGATCGTCCGCCGGCCGCAGCCCAGCCCGACATGGCCGATGTCAAGGCCCAGGCGGCGGCGCGGCGCGCTTTGGAGATCGCGGCCGCTGGCGCGCACAGCTTGCTGCTGATGGGTCCGCCCGGCTCGGGCAAGTCCATGCTGGCCCAGCGCCTGGCCGGTCTGCTGCCGCCGATGGAACTGGCGCAGGCGCTGCAAAGTGCGGCCATCGCCTCGCTGGCCGGCCGCTTTGCGCTCGAGCGCTGGGCGCAGCGCCCCACCTGCGCACCGCACCACACCGCCAGCGCGGTGGCCCTGGTCGGGGGCGGCTCGCCGCCGCGGCCGGGCGAAATCTCCCTGGCCCA
>JAXITB010000390.1:0-3059 GCA_034680305.1 Polaromonas sp.
GCAGATCCAGGTCCGGCTCAAGCGGCGATCGCTGGCGGCCGGTCTGGCCACGCCGGTCCATCCGCACATGCTGCGCCACTCGTTTGCGAGCCATGTGCTGCAGTCCAGCGGCGACCTGCGGGCGGTGCAGGAACTGCTGGGCCATGCCAATATCAGCACCACCCAGGTCTATACCCGGCTCGATTTCCAGCACTTGGCCAAGGTTTATGACGCGGCCCACCCGCGGGCCCATGCCAAGAAATAGCGCGGCCTGCTGCCTCGTGCACGGCGCGACAATGGCGCCATGAAAACCATTCGATTGCGTGCCGGCAAGGAAAAGTCCCTGCTCCGGCGTCACCCCTGGGTGTTCGACGGGGCCGTCGCCAGGGGCGGGGCCGATGCCGGCGAGACGGTGCGGGTGGAGTCTCATGAGGGCCAGTTTCTGGCCTGGGCGGCCTTCAGTCCGAATTCGCGCATTCGCGCCCGTGCGTGGAGCTTTGATCAGGCCGAACGCATCGATGCCGCATTTTTTGCAGGGCGCATCGCCGGCGCCCTGAAGGCGCGCACCCTGTTCGACATTCGCAGCGACGGCGTGCGCCTGATCCATGGTGAATCCGACGGTTTGCCGGGCCTGGTGGTCGATCGTTACGGTGACACCCTGGTGGCCCAGTTCACCAGTTGCGGCAGCGAGCGCTGGAAGGCCGTGCTGTCCCAGGCCCTGCTTGAGCAGACCGGCTTGAAGCACTTGTACGAGCGCTCGGACGCCAGCGTGCGTCAACTCGAAGGCTTGGGCGAGGTGACCGGCTGGCTGGCCGGGGAGGGTCCCACCGAGCGGGTGATTCGCGAGCATGGCTGGCAGTTGGGACTAGACATCGCCCAGGGCCACAAGACCGGCTTTTACCTCGATCAGCGCGACAACCGGCAGCGGTTTTTCCAGTGGAGCCAGCAAAGGCAATTTGCCTCGGTGCTCAATTGCTTTTGCTATACCGGCGGCTTTACCGTGGCGGCTCTGGCCGGCGGAGCTGGGCAGGTGCTGTCCATTGATTCGTCGGCACCGGCACTGGCGCAGGCGCTGGGCAATGTGCGCCTCAATGGCATCGACGAGGCCCGCGCGCCGATGCTCGACGCCGACGTCAACGCCAGCTTGCGACAGTTCCTTCAGCAGGGTCGGCGCTTCGATGCCATCGTGCTCGACCCGCCCAAGTTCGCTCCCACGGTGGCCCATGCCGAGCGGGCCGCCCGTGCCTATAAAGACATCAACCGCTTGGCGCTGCAACTGCTCTCGCCTGGCGGTGTGTTGTTCACTTTTTCGTGCTCCGGTGGCGTCAGCGCCGATCTGTTCCACAAGATCGTGGCTTCGGCCGGCATCGATGCCGGGGTCGATGCCTTCATCAGCGAGCGCTTGGGCGGCGCCCCCGATCACCCGATGACGGTGAGCTTTCCCGAGGGCGAATACCTCAAGGGCCTGGTGTTGGTGCGCAAGCCCTGAGGCCTGCCTGCCGGCGGGTGACCGCCTTACGGCCGAGCTGCTTGTACAGGCCCTGGCTGGCACTACACTGTGCGCCCCGCAGCCGGCTTGTCCCGGGCCGACCCGCAGCGGCGGGTTTGTCTGTTTCGCTGCCTCTACCACCATGAGCCTCATCCCTGTCACCATCCTCACCGGCTTCCTGGGTTCGGGCAAGACCACGCTGCTCAAGCGGGTGCTCACCGAGACCCACGGCCACAAGATCGCCGTCATCGAAAACGAGTTCGGCGAGGAAAACATCGACAACGAAATCCTGGTCAGCGACACCGAAGAGACCATTGTTCAGATGAGCAATGGCTGCATTTGCTGCACCATCCGCGAAGACCTGCGCGCCACGCTGCAACTGCTCGGCGCCAAACGACGCAAGGGGCTGCTCGACTTCGAGCGCATCGTGGTCGAGACCACCGGCCTGGCCGATCCTGGTCCAGTGGCACAGACCTTTTTCATGGACGAGGAGATCGCCGAGCAATTCCTGCTCGATGCCATCGTCACCCTGGTCGATGCCAAGCATGCCAACGAGCAGCTCGATCACCGGCAGGAAGCGCGGCGCCAAGTGGGTTTTGCCGACCAGATCTTCATCAGCAAGAGCGATCTGGTCAGTGCCGAGGCCCTGGACGCGCTGCAGCACCGCCTCAAGCACATGAACCCGCGTGCGCCGCAGCGGGCGGTGCATTTCGGCGAGGTGTCGGTCAAGGAAGTGTTTGACCTGCGCGGCTTTAACCTCAACGCCAAGCTCGACATCGACCCGGACTTCCTCAACGAAGGCGGCGGCGATCATCACGACCACGACCACGACGGACACTGCGACCACCCCTCGCACGCGCACCATCATCACCATGACGACGATGTCAAGAGCTTCGTTTTTCGGGCCGATCGGCCCTTCAATCCCGCCAAGCTTGAGGACTTTCTGGGCGCCGTGGTCAACATTTACGGACCTCGCATGCTGCGCTACAAGGGCGTCTTGCACATGCAGGGCACCGAAGCCAAGGTGATTTTTCAGGGCGTACATCAACTCATGGGCAGTGATCTGGGCCCGGCCTGGGGTGCCGACGAGGCGCGCCAGAGCAAAATGGTTTTCATCGGCATCGATCTGCCCAAAGACATCTTCCTGCAGGGCCTGGAGCAGTGCCTGGCGTGACGCGTGCTGCGGCTGCCCTGGGCCGATCCGGGCGGGGCATCTGCCCCTCAAGGCTCAGCCCTGGGCAAGAGGGTTCCTGCCCGGTTGCCGCTGGTCTTTCCCAGGCGGTAGGATGGGCCGCTACAATCGCGCGCCAAATCGGACCACCCCCCAGGGTGGCGCAGGCGAGGCAAGCACGAGACAGGCAGGCTGGCCATGCATGAGATTCGCAAGGGGCAGACCCAGATCACCACGGGTGTGGTGATTGGGGGCTTTCCTCCATGTTCTGATGCTCAGGTCCATTGCACAGGAGACCGCCCTTGATAGCTCCAGTTCACACCGACAAGCCCCAGGCTCTCTCCCGGAGCGCCGCAGATGCACGACCGCAGGCCTCAGGCGCGCGCCCGGTCAAATCTGGCAAGGCCAGCCCGGCGGTCA
>JAXITB010000391.1:0-3058 GCA_034680305.1 Polaromonas sp.
ATCGTTCTTCGATTGATCGCCGGTCAACTCGATCGTGTAGCTCTTCTCGGTCACATCGATGATGCGGCCGCGGAAGATATCGGCCATGCGCTTCATCTCTTCGCGCTCCTTGCCCACCGCACGCACCTTGACCATCATCAGTTCGCGCTCGGTGTAAGCACCTTCGGTCAGGTCAACCACTTTGACCACCTCAATGAGGCGGTTCAGGTGCTTGGTGATCTGCTCGATGACATCGTCAGAGCCCGTGGTTTGTATGGTCATCCGAGACAGGCTCGGGTCCTCGGTGGGAGCGACCGTCAGCGACTCGATGTTGTAGCCGCGGGCCGAAAAAAGACCGACCACCCGGGAAAGTGCGCCCGGCTCGTTTTCAAGCAGAACGGCAATGATGTGTTTCATGTCAGCTTCCTCATTTGCCCTGCCCTCCCCCATGCACGGTAATGCATGGGCTCGGCAGGCCATAGATTCGTCAATAAGAGGCCCTCAGAGTGTTCGGGGCCGGGGTTTGATGCAGCAGTGGCCCTCAGAGATCCTCGCTGCCCAACAGCATCTCGGTGATGCCCTTTCCGGCCTGCACCATGGGGAAAACGTTTTCCGTGGGGTCAGTGCGGAAGTCCATGAACACCGTGCGGTCCTTGAGCTTGCGCGCCTCGCGCAAGGCCGGCTCCACATCTTGGGGGCGCTCGATCAGCATGCCGACATGGCCGTAAGCCTCGGCAAGCTTGACGAAGTTGGGCAGCGCATCCATGTAGCTGTGGCTGTAGCGGCCGGAGTACTCGATTTCCTGCCACTGGCGCACCATGCCCAGGTAGCGATTATTCAAGGACAGCACCTTGATCGGCGTGTTGTATTGCAGGCAGGTCGACAACTCCTGGATACACATCTGCACCGAGCCCTCGCCCGTGACGCAATACACCTCACTGTCGGGCTTGGCCAGCTTGATGCCCATGGCGTAGGGTATGCCCACGCCCATGGTGCCCAAACAGCCCGAATTGATCCAGCGGCGAGGCTGATCGAACTTGTAGAACTGGGCCGCCCACATCTGGTGCTGACCCACGTCAGAGGTGACGTAGGCGTCCACATCCTTGGTCATGCCCCACAGGGTCTCGATCACCATCTGGGGCTTGATGACGTCTTTGTTGCCGCGGTCGTACTTGAGGCAGTCGCGACTGCGCCAGCCTTCGATGGTCTGCCACCACTGCGACAGGGCCTGCGCATCGGGCTTGAGGCCAGACTCACGAATCATCGTCAACAGTTCGGTCAGAACGTCTTTGACATCGCCCACGATGGGCACATCGACCTTGACGCGCTTGGAAATGCTCGAAGGATCAATGTCAATGTGGATGATCTTGCGCTCATTTTGAGCAAAATGCTTGGGGTTGCCAATGACGCGATCATCAAAACGCGCACCAATGGCAATCAGCACATCGCAGTTTTGCATCGCATTGTTCGCCTCGATCGTCCCGTGCATGCCCAGCATGCCCAGAAACTTGGGGTCGGTCGCGGGGTAGGCGCCCAAGCCCATCAAGGTGTTCGTGCACGGGTAGCCCAGCAAGTCGACCAGCGCGCGCAATTCCTGGGAGGCGTTGGACAGGAGAACCCCGCCACCGCTGTAGATGTAGGGCCGCTTGGCCGTCATCAATAACTGCAAGGCCTTGCGAATTTGCCCGCCATGGCCCTTACGAACCGGGTTGTAACTGCGCATTTCAATCGAGGCTGGGTACTCATAGGCGCATTTCTTGACCGACACATCCTTGGGCACGTCGACCACCACCGGGCCAGGTCGGCCGGAGCGGGCAATGTGAAATGCTTTTTTCATCACCGACGCCAGGTCGCGCACGTCCTTGACCAGAAAGTTGTGCTTGACGATGGGGCGGGTGATGCCCACGGTGTCGCACTCCTGGAAGGCGTCCAGGCCAATGGCGGCGGTCGGCACCTGCCCGGTGATGATCACCATGGGGATGCTGTCCATGTAGGCCGTGGCAATGCCGGTGATCGCATTGGTGACGCCGGGGCCGGAGGTCACCAGGGCTACGCCCACCTCGCCAGTTGCACGCGCGTAGCCGTCGGCCGCATGCACCGCCGCCTGCTCATGACGCACCAGCACATGCTGCATCTTGTCCTGCTTGTACAGGGCATCGTAAATATAAAGAACCGCACCGCCTGGGTAGCCCCAGATGAACTCGACTTTTTCCTCAATGAGGGAACGCACGAGTATCTCGGCGCCCATGAGTTCGGGCTCTTTGGCGTGGGGGGTGGCTGCGGCCGCGCTGGCCAATTCCGCCTTGGAAATTTCCATGATGAACCTTTGCGAATTTCTCTAACGAAAAACCTTCGGTGCCCCTTGGCCCACCCTCGTGGGGCGACTTCAGGACTTAAGGCCTGAGACCATGGACGATCCTGATGAATCGCCGAATCCAGACCCGTTTGCTTGATTTGCAGAACCGGCGATTATGACATTAAACGTGCTTAGCCAGCCCGAACCCTGGTCAGCACGCGGCCAATGGGATAATCTGCCAATCTGCGGCGGGGCCAGAAAAGCCGCCTTTCTTGCCCCGACTCAACAGGCAACGCCCAACAGTAGGCCGCCAGCCACCAGTCACATTTTGGCCACCGACAAAGAACTGTCCGATTTCCTTCGCGGCGTAGAGCGCCGCGCCTTCAAGCGCGGCCTCTACCATGTCAGGGACGAGGAAGCTGCCCTGGACATTGTTCAGGACAGCATGATGAAGCTGGCTCAAAGCTATGGCGATAAGCCCCTGGCCGAGTTGCCCATGCTGTTCCAGCGCATACTGTCTAACACCATTTTGGACTGGTTCAGGCGGCAAAAAACCCGGCGGTCGTTGATCTCCAACTTCACTGACCTAGCTGCCGAGCAGGACGAGGCTGAAGATCCGCTGGAAACGCTACAAGACTGGACCGGACACGAAGGCACGGAAAGTGCCGAAGATGCGCTCGACCGGGCTCAAATTCTGAAAATGCTGGAAACACTGATCATGGACCTGCCTCAGCGTCAACGAGAAGCCTTCCTCATGCGTTATTGGGAAGAGATGGATCTGGC
>JAXITB010000392.1:0-3057 GCA_034680305.1 Polaromonas sp.
CCGGGCGTGAGGCACTTGCCCGAGGCACTCGCCTGTCATTGGCAGGCCGAAGCGGCACCGCGCAAAGGTTGGGGTGAGGCCAGCCGGTGGATCCGCGTGCGCATTGCAACCCAAAGCGATGCCATAGGACAGGTCATGATGCTTCAGGTTCAACCGCATTTTCTGGGTCGCATCGATTTACATCAACAAGGCCCAGAAGGTCATTGGCAGCGCAGATCGGCCGGCAGCCAGTTGCCCGGCTCACAACCCTTTGCTGTGCTGGGTGGATACGAATTCCCGGTTCAGTCTCAATCGACGGAGCAGCTGCTTTACCTGGAGGTGCAGTCCCAGAACGTCCACGCCATCGGCCTGAAAGTCAAAACCCAATGGCGGGCTGACCAGGCCGTGCCTGGCTTGGGCCGGGTGGACATCGGTGTGCAGTTGGGCCTGCTGGCCATGGTGGCGCTGCTTGGCCTGATCGGCTTCGCCCTGCACCCGCAAAGAGTGATGGGGCGGTTTGCGCTGTCGTCCATCAACATGCTGATGTGCATGGTCTCGGGCAGCGGCCTGCTGGCACTGACCTGGTTGCAAGACCACCCCAAGCTGGACGAGGCGCTCTTTCACACGCTGGTGTGCCTGCGCGTGAGTTTGTGGATCTGGGTCTCGCAGGCCCTGATCGAAGCCTACAAGCCGCCAACCTGGTTCGGCAAGGCCTGCGGCGCGCTGCATGCGGCCGTGGCCGTGGCCGTGGCCCTGAACCTGCTGGGCTTGCAGGCAGCCACCTACGCGCTGATGTTGCCCGTATTGCTGGCGACCCCTGTGGTGCTGGCCTGGGGAACCTGGCGGACCCAGGGGGTTCCCGCGCCCTTCAAACGCATCCTGACGGGAGGGCCTCTCCTCAGCGGTGTTCTCATCGTGCTGGTCATTGCGCTGGCCATGTTGCCGCCCTGGGCCTTTGACGCGGCGCGCTACGCAGCCTGGCTGACGGATTTGGCCAACACCCTGGTTTTGCTGTCGCTGGTGGTGCTGCAGCAGCGCTCGCAACTGGCCCAGTTGCAGTCGGTGCAGGATGAATTGATGCGCGCGCGCCTGCAGTCAGACTTCGAGCGGCGCCTGCTGGCCGAGCGCCAGGTGTTGATCGACATGCTGGTGCATGAACTAAAGAATCCGCTGGCCTCCATCCGACTGGCTCTGGGCTCGCTGTTTCCACAGTCGCAAGTGCAGGAGCCGGCAAGCGCGAGACGGCTGCGTAACATCGAGCGCTCCATCCAGGACATGACGAGCGTGCTCGAACGCTGCGAGCTGATGAATTCACTGGAGCAAGAACAGGCGGGCACGCAGCGGTCGCAGGTGGATCTGGTCTGCCTGCTGCAAGACCTGGTGAACGCCACCGCCGAGCCCCAGCGCTTTCGGCTGAAGCTGACGCCCGTGGCTGTACAGAGTCAACCCGACTTTTTGCGACTGGTGGCCTCTAATTTGCTGGAGAACGCACTCAAATACTCACCGCCGGGCTCGGACATTGATGTCGAACTCCGCGCGGGAAACACCATTGAGCTAACCGTCAAAAACCAGGTCGATCCTGAGATGCAGCCCGACCCCAACCAGATCTTCAGCCGCTACTACCGCCACCCCTTGGCCCAGCGGGTGCGTGGCACTGGGCTGGGGCTCTTTCTGGTCCGCGAAATCTGCCAGAAGATGGGCGCCCGCATCCATTTCGAAGCGAGGCAAGGGCAAGTGCAATTCACCATGGAGTTACCCCGGTGAGCGAGAACACGCCCATTCGTGTGGCCATCGTCGAGGACGATGCCATCTTGCGTGAAGAACTGACCTGGTACCTGAGCCTCAATGGGTGTGAGGTCATGGAGGCCAACAGTGGGCGTGGCCTCGACGATCTGTTGCCGCGCACGCCGGTGGACGTGGTGGTGCTGGACCTGAACCTGCCTGGGGAAAACGGCTTCGAGATTGCTGAGCGCGTGAGGCGCCACAGCCCGTCTCTGGGCATCATCATGCTGACCGCCCGTTCGGCCTTGCTCGACCGGGTCAAGGGCTATGCGAGCGGGGCCGACATTTACCTGGCCAAGCCCGTGCCCGGGGAAGAGTTGCACGCGGCCATCATGAGCCTGCACCGGCGCCTGGGCGGGCAAGCTCGATCAGAAATCTGGCTGCTGGATCGAGTGCAGGCCCTCATCCGCCCGCCCCAGGGGGAACCGGACATTGCACTGACGGCCAAGGAACTGGCTTTCCTGCTGCTTTTCGCCCGTGCAGCCCAAGACACCCTGGAGACCACGACCGTCTGCGACATGATGGAATCGGCCGACTCCGCGGAGCCCCTGAGCAAGCGCGCGCTGGAAAACATTGTGAGCCGTCTGCGCAAAAAACTTCAGCCCTTCGTCTCGCCCGAGCGGGTGCTGATTCGATCGGTGTGGGGCACGGGCTACCAGCTCAGCTTTGCTGTCAAGGAAGAGAGCCTGGACAAGACCCGATCGAATGTACGGCCCAAGCTGACGCCAAGCCGTCCCGATTGATGCGGGCGTTTACCCCACCCACCTCAAAGGCAGTTCCCGGCAGCGCTTGCCGGTCAGGGCGAACCAGGCATTGGCCAGTGCGGGAGCGACTGGGGGCACGGCGGGCTCGCCCATGCCTGTGGGGGAATGGGCGCTGGGCACGATGTGGGTTTCAACAGCTGGGCACTCGCCCATCCTGAGCAGGGGCTGGTCGGCAAAACTCTTTTGCTGCACCTGACCCTGGACGATGTCGATGCGACCGTAAAGCGCCGCGCTCAAGCCAAACACCACGCTGCCTTCGACCTGCTGGGCAATCATGTCTGGCTGCAGAGCGATGCCGCAATCGAGCGCGCAGACCACCCGGTCAATGCGGGGGCCGGGCTGCCCGCTGGAGATTTCCACCACCATGGCCACGATCGAATCAAAGCTCTCATGCAGCGCCAGCCCCCGGGCCCGGCCTGGGGGCAGCGCCTGGCCCCACTGGGCTTGATCGGCTGCACGCTGAAGCACCGCTGCATGTCGTGGTCGATCATGAAGCAGGCGCAGGCGATAGGCCAGCGGATCTTGCCCAGCC
>JAXITB010000393.1:0-3054 GCA_034680305.1 Polaromonas sp.
CCATGGCGCAGTCGGCCAGCGACCTCGATGCCCTGCACGGCGCCCCCCAGGTGGAGGCCGGCCCGGGCCAGCCGCCAAGGCGTGCCTGCATGTGGGTCATTGGCATGGGCAAGCTCGGCGCACGCGAGCTCAATGTCTCCAGCGACATTGATCTGATCTACGTCTACGATGAGCAAGGTCACACCTGCGGCCGGCCCGATGGGCGCGGCGTGATCTCCAACCATGAGTACTTCGCGCAGCAGGTCAAAGCGGTGTACGCCCTCATTGGCGAGGTCACGGAGCACGGCTTTGTCTTTCGGGTCGATCTGGCGCTGCGGCCCAATGGCAACTCCGGCCCGCCCGCCGTCTCTTTGGGGGCTCTGGAGGAGTACTTTCAGGTTCAGGGGCGCGAGTGGGAGCGCTTTGCCTGGCTCAAAAGCCGGGTGGTGGCGCCCCAGGCCAGCCTCCGGGACGGCTCGACCGATGCCCTGCGCCAGCTGGTCCTGCCCTTTGTGTTCAGGCGCTACCTGGATTACAACGTCTTCGAGTCGCTGCGGGTGCTGCACCGACAGATCCGCGAACAGGCGGCGCGTCGCGCGGCCGGCCATCCCGAGCGCGCCAACGACGTCAAGCTCTCGCGCGGGGGCATCCGTGAAATCGAATTCACGGTGCAACTGCTGCAGGTGGTGCGTGGCGGGCAGTTCCCGGAGTTGCGCACCCGACCCACCGTGGGCGCGCTGGCCCGGGTCAGCAAAGCCGGACTGATGCCGGTGGCCACCGCCGAGCAACTGGCGCAGGCCTATGACTTCCTGCGCCGGGTCGAGCACCGGATTCAGTACCTCGATGACCAGCAGACCCATGTACTGCCCACCCAGGACGCTGATCTCCATTGGATCGCCGCCACGCTGGGCTTTGCCTACGCCGGGGCCTTTCTGGCCGAGCTGGACCGACACCGCGAGTTTGTGGCTCAGGAATTTGACAAGCTCCTGGGCGGCCATGCCGATTGCGTGGGCTGCTTCAAGCTGGGCCAGGGGGGGGCGCCGCAAGACCTCACCGAACTGCTGCAGCGCGACGGGGCGCATTGGCCGCAGGCCCTGCGCGAGCGCCTGAGCAGTTGGCAAGGCCATCCGCGGGTGCTGGCCCTGCGCGAGGAATCGCGCGCTCGGCTGCTTCGTTTGCTGCAGCGCACTGCGGCCTGGCTCGACGACGGGCGCGTCAGTCAGGAGGCGGTGCTGCGCCTGATTGACTGGATGGAGCCGCTGCTGCGGCGCGAGAGCTATCTGGCCCTGCTGATCGAACGCCCCTCGGTGCATGAGCGCCTGCTGCGCCTGTTGGGGGCGGCACGCTGGCCGGCGCGCTACCTGCTGCAGCACCCGGGCGTGATCGACGAGCTGGCCAACGGCCAGATGCTGCAACAACGCCTGGAGCCGCAGGTCTTTGTGCAGGAGTTGCAGGCGCGTCTGGACGCGCTGCGGCGCACCGGCGAAGACGACGAGGAGGCCTGCCTGAACCTGCTGCGGCGGGCCCACCATGCCGAGGTGTTTCGCACGCTGGCGCGCGATGTCGAGGGCCAGCTCAGCGTTGAGCAGGTGGCCGACGACCTGAGCGCGCTGGCCGAGGCGGTGCTCGGCCTGACCGCGCAGTGGTGCTGGCAGCGCCTGAAGCAAAAACACCGCGAAGACCCGCAACTGGGCATCATTGCCTACGGCAAGCTCGGCGGTAAAGAGCTGGGCTACGGCAGCGACCTGGACGTGGTCTTCGTCTATGAAGACGAGGACGAGCGCGCCCCCGAGGTCTACGCCGCTTTTGCCCGCAAGCTGATCAACTGGCTGACCGTCAAGACCAGCGAGGGTGACTTGTTCGAGATCGACACCGCCCTGCGACCCAACGGCAACTCTGGCCTGCTGGTCACCCGCTTTGCCGCCTATGCCGACTACCAGCAGCAGCGTGGCAGTAACACCGCCTGGACTTGGGAGCATCAGGCCATGACGCGGGCCCGCTTCGTACTCGGCTCGGCCGCCTTGCAGCAGCGCTTTGACCAGGTGCGCCAGCAAGTCATCATGGCCGAACGCGATGCGCCGGCCCTGCGTGGCGAGATCGTGGCCATGCGCGAAAAAGTGCGCGCGGCTCACCCGGTGCGGCAGGCCGATGTGTTTGACATCAAGCACAGCGCCGGTGGCATGGTCGATGTGGAATTTGTGGTGCAGTACTTGGTGCTGGCCCATGCCCGCCTTCACCCGCAACTGGTCGACAACGTCGGCAACATTGCCCTGCTCGAACGCGCCGAGCAGGCCGGCTTGCTGCCCGCCGGCCTGGGCCAGGCCGCCGCCAGCGCCTACCGCGAACTGCGCCGCGTCCAGCACCGGGCCCGCCTCAACGAAGAGCCCACCCAGCTGCCTCTGAGTGAGCTGGTCGCGCAGCGCGAGGCGGTGCTGCAGCTGTGGCAGCAGGTGCTGGGCTGAAGCGGCAGGCGCCGCACCGGCCTTCGGCGCAGGTGACCCGTCGGTTGTCAGTCAGCAGAGGGCGCACCGAGAGTGCGCCCTCCAAGGTCATTGGGGCTTCGTTACACTGTCTGTATGCGGGTTTCCCCTTGGGATCAATCATGAAAAACGTACATTTCGGGCGCCTGCTTTGGGCTGGCGTGCTGGGCGTTTTGTCCTTGGCGGCGCAGGCGCAGGACAAATCGCCAGAGAAGGCGGCGCGGCCGGCGCTGACGGTCAGCACGGTGCAGGCGCAGGCCATGACTTTGCCGCAGGTGTTGCAAGCTCACGGTTCGATCGCGGCTTGGCAGGAGGCGCTGGTGGGGGCCGAGGCGGCTGGCCTCAAGCTCACTGAGGTGTGGGTCAATGTGGGCGATGTGGTGCGCCGCGGCGATGTGCTGGCCTTGCTGCAGTCCGCCCCCGTGCGCGCCGATTTGGCCCAGTCGCCGGGGGTGCTGGCCGTGCCCGCGGCCGCCGCGCAGGAGGCGCGGGCGCAGGCCGAGCGGGCTCGCTCAGTGCAGCAGCAGGGGTTTTTCCGCAACGCCCAGATGACGGCCGCGCTGGCCGGTGAGGCGGTGGCGCAGGCCCGGGTGCA
>JAXITB010000394.1:0-3040 GCA_034680305.1 Polaromonas sp.
AGGTGGTCAGCGGGTTGATCACGCCCGAGCCCACTGGGCTGCTCATGACCAGGGTGTTGGGCAGGCCGGTATCGGTGTTGATGCCGCCTGCTGCCAGCAGCGGTGCATCCGGGGTGGGGCCGGTCCATACGAAGCTGCCGTCGACGGCGGTCTTGATGCCGGTGTCTTCAGAGGGCTGAGGCAGACCGTCGCCGTTGGCATCGCGGTAGATGCTGGCGCCATAGAGGTAGCCGTCAGAGGCGATGCCGCGCATGATGTAGCCCACATCGTTGCCGCTGGCGTCTTGCAGGGCATTGACGTCGTTGCCGCTGCTCGGGTCCACATAGCTCAGGCTGAAGGCCCCGGCTTGGAGGTCGTCCGACAGATGCAAAGTGGCAACGCTGCCATCGACGCTGATCCGGCTGATGGCCAGTGTGGCTGGTCCCTGTCGGACCTGGAAGGCGGTGGTCGCGGGCAGCCGGGCCGTGTCGATCGCCTCGTCAAACTGCAGGGTGACGGTGTTGGCACTGGCTGAGCCGCTGATGCTCTGCAGCGCAGGCGCGCGGGTGTCTGGGGCGGGTGCGGGCACCTGGCTGCTGCCTGACTCGCCGCGGCCGGCTGCGCCGACGATGGCGGCAGCACCGAGCACCCCGAGCAGGGCACCGGCGGAGCCGCCGCCGGCCGCAGTACCGGCCGCGCCCGCAGCTGGCGCGGCTGCAGTGTTCGATGCGGCCGGGCCTGAGCTGGCCTGAGCCAGCTGCCAGCCCGTATCGGTGGCCGTCAGGCTGGACCAGGTCGACGGGTTGAGCTCGGGCAGGGCTTCGAACAATTCCAGTTGCCCGTTAGACAGGGCATTGCCTTCGGGGCCCGTGGCCGCCATGGCCGCCGAGTCTGGGCCAATGGACGCGTTGGCGCTGGGTTCCGGTGTCTCTTGGGCCTCCTGGGCCTCTTGGGCCTCTTGCTCAGGTCTGGCTTTGCGCCGTATCGCCAGCCTGGCGGTATTGGCCCGGCTTGCGGCCGGCTGCCGACTGGATGGCTCGCCGTTGGAGTCGGCCAGCGGGTTGGCGACAGCGTTGTCTATCTGGGAGCCCGACCCCGCCATGCTTGCGCTGCCCCTGATCTCTGCAGGTCTGAGTGGGGCTCCGACGCTTTTGTCGACTTCATGGCTGGCGTGGGTTCTCTGACTCATGGCTCAAAGCTCCTGAGGTAATCGTAAAAAACTGTGTTTTATTCTAAGCATAAAAAGTACAATGCTGTAACATTTGTTTGCCTTGAGTAAACCGATCAAAAATGTGTCGAAGTGTGACAAATCGAAACGTTTCAAATACAATAACGAAACTTCGAGACCTTTCTGAGACGCGCCACCCCGTCGGTGAATCGTCAGTCCGGTGCAGGAACTGACGATCAGCCGCTGTGACCCAAACCTGTAAGCACGAAGGACCCACCCCATGAGCAGTGAAGACCGTTTTTTTCAAGTACTGCGCGAATTTGTGGCCCTCAGCGGCGGCCAGGGCGAGGCGGTCGACAGCGGCACTGAGGTGAGCTTCGAGTTTGACGGCATGCTCGCCTTCATCTTCATGCATCCGGCCGAGGACATGGCCGTGATTGACGTGGAGATCCTGGCCTTGCAGGACCCAGGGGCCAACGCCGTCAACCGCGACCGCATGCTCATGCTGCACCAGCTCAACAGCATCACCCGCTTCACGCACGGCGCCACTGCCTTTGTGAGCGTGGACAACATGCTCATGATTTCACGCAACATCGTGCTCGACGGGCTGACTGGCATGGACTTGGCAGAACGCCTGGGAGAAATGCTCGATACAGCGGCCGAGTTGCGCGCGACTTGGAACAACTTGCGCGATCTGATCGTCAAGGCCGGGCAGGCGGCGCAGGGTCAGACCGCCGCTGAAATGTTTTTGTCCCCAGGCCAGTTCGCCTGATCCACTGGGGCGCAAGTCGATCGATCCTGCGGCGCGCCCGCGACAAGCAATCCAAGACAGAGGTGTGTGATGGCCGGTTTCAGCATTAGCAATCTTCAGCAGCGTATGCCGGTGGGCAACCAAGTGACCCAGGCCGACCAGTCGCGCGCGTTGCTCACTCAATACAAAGCGCATTTGTCGACCGGCAATGGCGTTAAGTCCGGGGTGATGTACATCGGTACCCGAAACGGCGAAACCCGGATCTACCGGGATCATGCGCTCAATTTCCGCTCCCGCAAGGGCGAGGCCTTCACGCAGATGTCGGCTCAGATCAAGGACCACTTTCAGCAGGCCTATCAGGGCAAGGTGCCGCCCAAGCAGTTCGATCAACTGATGAAGCAGGTTGACGTGTACCTGGGGCAGCGGCACGGCGGTATGGGCACCCAGTCGTTTGTGCGCATGGTCGATGCCTTCGAGCGCGGCGCGCAGGAGCAGGCGCAGCTGGAAAAGGCCGGTGCGCGCACGCTCGATGGCGAGGTGGCTCAGCTCATTCAGGGCAAAGAGTCGCCGCAGGCCCAGGCCGCCGCGCCCGGTGACGAGATGCGAACCAGGTCGCAGATCAAGCTCGACAACATGTCGTCGGGCTTGCGGCGCATCGTGGGGTCGCAGAACCAGCCGGATGTGCAGACTCTGGGTAAGGGTGCTGTGGCGCAGGCCTTTTTGGCCAAACAGGCCGGTCAAGACAGTGTGTTCACGCTGCCGATTAACGGTGGCATGCCGGAGATTCCCCGCAACGACTGGCGGCATGGTGAAATGGCGGCCGCCACCGCCCAGGCCAAGTTGGACCATGTGGCCAAGCCCGAATCCTTTGTGTTGCTGGTGTCTCGCGGCATGACCGATCAGCTTTCGCACACCCAAACTGGCAGCAAGAGCGTGACGCTTCAGGGGCAAGACGCGCAGTTCAGCGATCTGCAGGCCTATGAGGTACCCGCCAACAAGCTCGAGCAATTCATGCAAAGCCTGCCCGAGGGGGCCAAAGTCGAACAGGCGGCCGTGCGCATGCCGCTGGCCAGCGGCAAGAACATTCACGAACTCACGAAAGGCGCACCGCTGAGCACGCCCCAGTTCCAACAGTTGCAAGC
>JAXITB010000395.1:0-3026 GCA_034680305.1 Polaromonas sp.
CTGCGGCGCGAGTTGCGCTCTGACCACGCCGGCGAAACCGGCGCCGTGTTCATTTACCGCGGCATCACTGCCGTGGCACGCTGGCGCGGCGACCATGAATTGTTGGCCTTTGCGAAGCAGCATGGCGACACAGAAACGGAGCACCTGCGACAGATTGAAGGATGGCTACCAAAGTCGCAGCGCAGCCTGTTGCTTGGGCCCTGGCGCGTGGCGGGTTGGCTGACCGGCGCACTGCCTGCGCTGGCTGGCCGGCGGGCCGTCTATGGCACCATCGCCGCCGTCGAGACCTTCGTGGACCGCCACTACCAGCAGCAGATCGATCACCTGCAACAGATGGCCGGGCCACCAGGTTTGTTGCCCTTGTTGGTGAGCTGCCAGGCCGACGAGCAGCACCACCGCGATGAAGCCGCAGCGCTGGCAGGCGCATCCCGACCTTGGGCCCTGCGGCTGTGGTGCGCTTTGGTGGCTTGGGGCTCATCCAGTGCGGTGGTCGTGGCCCGCCGAGTCTGAGCGCTAAACCACCCATCGCCTGGGCGAGCCTGCTCAGCGACGCGCCTGGATCAACTCCCACAGGCGAGCCGGCGTGAAAGGCATGTCCAGCTCGGTGACACCCAGCGGGCGCAGGGCATCAATGACGGCATTGGCCAGCGCCGGCAGCGAGCCCGAGCAACCCGACTCACCCACGCCCTTGGCACCCAGCATATTGAGCTTGGTGGGCACCGGCACACTCTGATGGTGAAAGCCGTGCAAGATGCCGGCCCGTGGCATCACGTAGTCCATGAATGAGCCGGTGAGCAACTGGCCGGTGTCGCGGTCATAGATGGCGTGCTCGCCAAAGGCCTGCCCCAGGCCCTGCACCACACCGCCGTGGACCTGGCCGAGCAACTGCTTGGGGGAGATCACCTCGCCCACGTCGTCGGCGGCCCAATAGCCGACCAATTCACATTGGCCGGTCTGGGGGTCGATCTCGACTTCGGCGATGTGGCAGCCATTGGGGAAGGTCGCGCCAGAAGAGGCCTGGCCAATCAACTCCAGTCCTTCGCGGGCCATCTCATCGAGCCAGGTCTCAAAGCTCAAGCTCGTGCCCTCAGGGGCGATCCACTGCCCCCCCTTGATCTGCAGGTCCTGAACGGCGCAACCCAGACGCACCGCCACTTCGGGGCGGGCCTGCTCCATCAACTGACGGCAGAGGTCGACGATGGCGCTGCCCAGACCGTATAGGGTGCGCGAGCCGCCGGTTGAGTTGCCCACCAGATCGCGGCCCACCTCGCCAGCGACGAATCGCACGCGGTGCGCCGGCAGACCCAGCTCGCGCTCAACCACCTGGGCAAATGAGGTTTCATGGCCTTGGCCGGACGCGCCGCTGATGGCGTGCAGCGTCAGGCCCTGGCCTTCGACGCGGCCACGCACCTGATCTTTGGCTGCGGCGCCGGGACCGGACGACTCCAGGTAGTACGACAGACCCCGACCAAACAGACGGCCGCGGGCCTGCGCCTGCGCATGGCGCTGCGCCAGCGAGTCAAGCTGGGATTGGGCAAGCGCTCGGTCCATGATGCGGGCGAAGTCGCCGTTGTCATAGACCGTGCCGTTGGCCGTGGTGTAAGGAAAGTCAGCCGGCGCAATGAAGTTCAGGCGACGCAGGGCCACCGGGTCGATGCCGTGCTCATGCGCCGCATGGTCGATGAGCCGCTCGATGGCGTACGACAGGTCGGGCCGGCCTGCACCTCGGTAGGCCGACACCGGCACCGTGTTGGTGTAGAAGATGTGCGAGCGCATGTGCAGCGCTGGCACCTTGTAGACGCCGCCCATGGTGATCGACAAATTACGCGCACCGATGTGGGTGCTGAAGTAGACATTGAAGGCGCCGGCGTCGACCTGGTTGTCAAAGCGAATGGCCAAGATGCGGCCCTGGGCATCAAGCGCGATGTGCCCGTGCAGCGTCAAGGCCCGGCCATGCCAGTCACTCAAAAAAGTCTCGGAGCGGCTGCTCACCCAACGCACCGGTCGGCCCAAGGTGCGCGCTGCCAGCATGAGCAGGACATGCTCACTGCAGGCGGTACCGCGCAGGCCAAAAGAGCCGCCGACATCATGGGTATGTACACGGATCGAATCGGCCGGCCAGCCGGTGATGCCTGCCAGCATGCCCAGCATGCCCAGCAGACCCTGGGTGGGCGTGCGCACATGGGTCAGGCCAGTGGCCGCATCGTGCCAGGCCTGGGCCGTACGCGGTTCCATGGGGGCCGGAATCAGCCTCTGGCTAACCACCTTGACCTGGCTGGTCATGGCTGCGCTGGCAAAGGCGGCATCGACCGAAGCGCGGTCGCCGTTTTCAAACAGGACCGAGGTATTGCGCGGCGCCGCGGCGTGCAATTGCACCGCGCCCTCAGCCGTGGCGTCCTCGAAATTGACCACACAAGGCAGGCTGTCGTAGTCGATCTCGGCCAACTCGGCCGCATCGGCCGCCTGGGCGGCTGTCTCGGCAATGACCATGGCCATGGGCTGGCCGACAAAATGTACGGTCGACTGCGCCAGCACCGGCATGCGGCAGATCACCTGCGGCTGGCCCTGCGCGTCCTTGACGTTCACCGCATTGGGCAATTCGGTAAACCCTGCCGCAGCCACGTCGTCGGCCGTGAGCACGGCACGCACGCCAGCGGCCTGACGCACCCGGCGCCAGTCAGCGCGAAAGTGCGCATGGGCATGGTCGGAACGCACCACGAAGGCGTAGAGCGTGCCCGCCTCCATCGGATCGGAGGTGAACTGACCCTGACCGGTGATCAGCCGCTGGTCGTCCTTGCGCAGCAAGGCCGTGGGGCTGGGCGCCGCGCTCATGACTGGCCCCGCTGCATCACCACGGCAGCCTCGTGGACCGCCTCAACAATGTTCACATAGCCGGTACAGCGGCACAAGTTGCCTTCCAGCCCTTCTTCAATCTGCTCGCGCGTGGGCTGGGGGTTCTGACGCAGCAGATCCACACTGGCCATGATCATGCCGGGCGTACAAAAGCCGCACTGCAGGCCGTGGCA
>JAXITB010000396.1:0-3025 GCA_034680305.1 Polaromonas sp.
ACTCTTCCCGGGGCACGACTATCTCGAAAACAATCTGCGATTCACGCTCGACCGCGAGCCTGACAACCAGGCCGCGCAGGCACGACTGAGCCAGGCCGCCGATCACGACCCGGCGCAAGCCCAGGTCACCACGCTGGCGCAGGAGCGCGAGCACAACACTTTCATGCGCCTGGACAGCCCCAGCCTGATCGCTATTCTCCGCAAGAACTTCCCCGACCTGCCCGAACACCCGGACCGGCGCACCGTGTTTGCCCGTCTGCGGGAGCTGCGCAATCGGTGGTGAGGCGGGACAGTTGACCCGGCGACCTCAGGGCTGTGCGTCCCGCAGACAGACGTCAAGGCAGTTTCAAAGCACCGCTCTTGAAACTGCGAAACGCCCCCTGGTAGTAGGCCACCGCCTCCTCGGCCAGTTGGGGATCAACGGCCGTGGGGCTGGCTGAGCCCTGCGCGTCAATGGCAAAGGCCTCGACCTTGCGCTTGGGGCCAAGCACGATGAGGCGCTCTGGCGTGAGGTAGCCGAGTTCCTGATAGTTGCTGATGAAAGCGCGCCGCCGAAACTCTGGCCCCTGCTCGAAAACCGAAGTGCCAATGAAGTGGTCGTCTCCCGGCACACCCAGCATGTCGAGCAATGTGGGCGGGATGTCAATCTGGCTGACCAGGCCGTCGTAGCGCCCCGGCTTGAGCAAATCGGGCGCATACATGATCATCGGGATGTGGTAGCCCGGTACAGGCAACTTGGTGCGCCCGGCCACCGAAGCGCAGTGATCGGCCACGATGACAAACAAGGTGTCACGAAACCAGGGCTTGCTGCGGGCCTGATCGATGAAGTGGCCAATCGAGTAGTCGGTGTACTTGACCGCGCCCTTGCGACCGCCGGGCGATGGGATGTCGATCCTGCCATCGGCATAGGTGTAGGGCCGGTGGTTGCTGGTGGTCATGACCTGCGCCAGAAAGCGTTTGCCACTGGCATGCACCGCATCGAGTTGGGACACCACGTGATCAAACAGGAATTCGTCGCCCACCCCCCAAATGTTCTCAAAGCCGATGCTTGACTTGGGGATGCTGGTGCGGTCGATCACCCGATAGGAATTGCCTGCGAAATAGGCGTTCATGTTGTCGAAATAACCGTAGCCGCCGTAAAAGAATAGGCTCTCGAAACCCTGACGGTTTAGGATCTCGCCAACCGTGGCCAGATGCTCATTGCCAGGCCGTCGCACGATGGCCTGACCGGGGATGGGGGGGGTGCCCAGTGAGGTGGCCTCCAGACCCCGTACCGTGCGCGTGCCGGTGGCATAGAGGCGGGTGAACAAGAGCCCCTCGTCGGCCAGGCGATCCAAGCGCGGCGTCAGGCTGTCGGGGTTGCCGAATTTCCCTAGAAACTGGGCCGACAAGCTCTCGACCGTGATGAGCACCACATGGCGGGGCGGGCGCTTTAAGGGCAGGCGGGCCGCGTCAAAGGCCTCGTCTTCGTCGACCGGCGTACGCAGGGCCTCATCCACCGGCTTGCGTTCGATCTGCAGGCGAGCAAGTGTGCGGTCGATCTGCTCGTCGGGCAAGGTGGCATAAAAGCGCAGGTAATCGAGTTCGTTGCGCTGCAGGGCGGCCGCGAAAGTCATCAGGCCATTGCCCGCTAACTCATTGGCATAGGCATTCCCCGAAAAAGCCATCTGATCGATATCGGACAGCTCCCAGGATGCGGCAGGCAGCACCAGGGCCGCCGCCATCCACCACAAACGCTGACGACCTTGCGGCCCAACACCAGAGTCAGCCATCAGTGGCCGGCGCAGCCATACGGTCAGCACCAGCGCCAGCAGCGCCACCCCGGCGAGCAAGCCGCCCACCGGGTAAGACTCGCGAATGTTGCCGATGACCTCATGGGTGTAAATGAGGTAATCGACCGCGATGAAGTTCAGGCGCGAGGCGAACTCCTGCCAGAAGGTCCACTCCGACAGGCTCAGGAAAATCAAAACGCAGGCTAGTGACCAAAACAGCACCAAGCGCAAGGCGGCGCTCCATCGCGCCGAGCGCCGAACCACAGGCATGAGCGCCTGAGCGATGAGGGCCGGCGCCAGCAGCCACGGCAAGACCAGCACATCAAAAACCAGGCCTCGCGCAAACAGGCCCGGCCACAGGCTCAAGGGCACTGCTTCCAGGCCGGTACTGAGCAACAGCAGCAAGCGCGTCAGGCTGGCCAGCACCAAAAACAAAACCGCGTGGTACCTCAGGGGCCAGCGGCCCCAGGCATCGCGCACCGCCGCGCCGTATGAAGCCATCAGCCCAAAGCCACCTTCAAGCGCTTGACGCCCTCGTTGATTTTGTCGATGTCGGCCGTGGCAAAGCTAAGACGCAAGGTCGATGGGTCTGGCTGCTGGGCGTAAAACGGTGCGCCGGGCACAAAGGCCACACCCTGTTCGATGGCTCTCTTGGCAAAGTCCCCGGCGTGCTGCAGGTGTCCGCCGGCACCGGTCAGGCTGGCCCAGAAGAACAAGCCGCCCTGCGGCTGCGTGAAACTCAGCGCATCGCCCAGCTCTCGGTGCAAGGCAGCGCCCATGGCGCGGGCCCGTTCGGCATAGGTGCTGCGCACGGTGGCCAGGGTAGCCGGCATGCGGCCGGCCTTGAGGTAGTAAGTCGCCGTGACCTGCGCGAAGGTGCTGGTGTGCGCATCGCTGAACTGCTTGCACATGGTGGCACGCGCCAGCAACTCAGCCGGTGCCATCAGCCAGCCCACACGCAGGCCGGGGCTGAGCACCTTGGACAGGCTGCCACAGTAGGCCAGGTAGTCGCGGCTGCCCGGCACCTGGTCAGTCAGGGCCAGCAGACTCGGGGGTGGAGGCTCGCCAAAGTACAGATCGCCGTAAGGGTCGTCTTCAACGACCAGCACCTGGTGCTGCGCGGCCAACTCGAGCACGCGGCGGCGACGCGCCAGGCTGAGCATGGCCCCACTGGGGTTGCCGAAGGTCGGGATCAGGTAGACCATGCGCGGCTTGTGCTCGACGATGAGCTGCTCGAGCCGATCGACCTGCAC
>JAXITB010000397.1:0-3005 GCA_034680305.1 Polaromonas sp.
CGCTTTTCTATCGCACCGCAAGGTTTTCATCGAAGCGGCACTGGCCGGCGTTTTGATCAACCTTCTGGCCTTGGCCACTTCGCTGTATTCAATGCAGGTCTATGACCGCGTCATACCGACTCAAGGTTATGCCACGCTGGTGGTGTTGACGCTTGGTGTGGTGATCTCGATGGTGTTCGAGTTGATTTTGAAGTTGGTCCGTTCGCGATTGATCGAGCATGCCAACGTGGACATCGATAGCCATCTGTCCCGAGCCATTTTCGGGCGTCTGCTGGATATACGGCTGGATAAGCTCCCCTCTTCCGTAGGGTCCTTGTCCGCGCAAATCCGTGGTTATGAAGTTGTGCGTGCCTACCTGTCTTCCGGCACTTTTTATGTGTTGGTAGATGCGCCGTTCGGACTGATCTTCGTCGTGTTGATCGGTCTGATCGGTGGCTTTGGTGTCGCCTTGGTACCCCTGGTTTTCTTGGCCGTTTCCTTGGGGTTGGGTCTTTATCTGAAAAACCGGGTTGAGCTGCACGCACGGCAGGCTACCGTCGCGGCCAATCTCAAGACCGGGCTTTTGGTCGAGGCCATTGAGGGCGCAGAGACTATAAAGGCCGGCGGTGGCGGCTGGAGCGCCTTGTCGCGCTGGATCGACGTCATCGACGAAAGCGCTCGACATGAGACGGCGACGCGCAGCCTGAACGACAAAGGCGCCCACTTCGCTGCCCTGCTGCAGTCGGGCAGCTACGCGACGCTGGTCGCCGTCGGTGCCTATTTCACAGCTGAAGGTCATCTGACCATGGGTGCTCTGATTGCTTGTTCCATCCTCAGCAGCCGGGTATTGGCGCCGATGGCCCAACTGCCGGGCCTGATGACGCAGCGTGCTATGGCCAAAGCCGCCATGGACGGCCTGGAAAAGGTCTACGCTTTGGAGGTGGACAACCATGGTGTCGAGCGTCCTTTGATGCCCGATCGCCTGCACGGCCATTACCAGCTGGAGCGGGTGCGCTTTGCCTATCCAGACTGTCCTCAGGCGTTGTCCGTGGCTCAGCTCAACATCAATCCGGGCGAAAAGGTTGGCGTCATCGGCCCGATCGGTTCTGGCAAGTCCACCTTGTTGCGGCTGCTGACCGGTATGTACCAAGCGAGTGAGGGCCGCATCCTGCTCGATAGCCTGAATATTGACCAAATTAGCCGCCCGGTGCTGTCTGATCGGATTGGCTACCTTCAACAAGAGCACCGCCTTTTTAGTGGCACGCTGCGGCAGAACCTGCTGGTGGGCATTGCGGACCCTGGAGACGTGGCGCTGCGCAATGCTGCGGCCATGACAGGCCTGCTGGCGACCATCAACGACCATCCCAAGGGTTTGGACCTGCAGATCGCCGAGGGAGGCAAAGGCCTGTCGGGCGGGCAACGACAGTTGGTTGCCCTCACGCGGCTGCTGATCAGCCAACCGAACATTTGGTTGCTTGATGAGCCCACAGCGACGATGGATGACCAGACCGAGCAGCGTTGCCTGCAGATGCTGCGCCAGGCCGTGCGTCCTGAATCGACTTTGGTGCTGGTGACGCA
Organism: Polaromonas sp.; assembly: GCA_034680305.1. Taxonomy (GTDB): domain Bacteria; phylum Pseudomonadota; class Gammaproteobacteria; order Burkholderiales; family Burkholderiaceae_C; genus Polaromonas. The sequence continues at coordinate 1,558 of JAXITB010000397.1, forward strand.
CAAGCCTACGCTGCTTCCGATGGTCACCCGCCTGATCGTTGTGGCCAACCATCAGGTGCTAATGGATGGCCCTCGTGAACAGGTGATCGCACAACTCAACGAAAACGCTCAGCGCCAGCAGGAAACAGCCCGCGCAACGATGCAACCAGGTTCGGCCTTATCCCCACTGTGATGTCGACCCTCTCGAGCATCTCAACTGAAACCACAAAATGCCCATGAAGACTGACGTAACAAATTCCTCTTCTGTTCGGCCCTCCGGCTACCCCGCGCAGACTGTCCGCCCGTCCAACAAGTCGGCGCAGTTGGCGAATTCGCGCTTATTACTTGGGGTCGTCCTTGCCTTCATGGTGGTCTTCGTGGCTTGGACGGCCTTGTTCTCGATTGACCAGGTGGTCCACAGCCAAGGCCAGGTGGTGGCCAGTTCGAGCACCCAGTTGGTCCAGGTGGCAGATGGCGGCGTGATGGTGGCACTCAAGGTTCAGGAGGGCGACAGGGTCCAGAAGGGGCAAGTCCTTGCCATGATGGGGAAAGAGCGCGCCCAGGCCGCGTATTCCGAGACCCAAGGCAAAGTGACGGCCCTGCGCATGACGGTCAAGCGGCTGCGAGCAGAGATTGCGGGCACTCCACTGACCTTGGACGAGCAAGTGGCCCGGAACTACCCCGATCTCGTAGCCACCCAGCTGAACCTGTACCGACAGAGACGCCAGGCTCTTGAGGGACAACTTGATGCCCTTGGTGCCAATGTCATGTTGGCCGAAAAAGAACTGGAAATGAATCAGCCGCTGGAGGCCCGCGGTGACGTCAGCCAAGCAGACATCTTGCGCCTGCGGCGCAGTCTCAACGAAGCCAAGGTGCAACTCTTAACCGTCAGGAGTCGCTACCTTCAAGATGCCAGTGCGGAGCTAAACAAGGCGCAGGAAGACCTTAACTCGCAAGAACAAGCCATGGCCGATCGCACGCAAATACTGAGTCAAACCGATGTCCTGGCACCAGCGACCGGCGTCGTCAAGAGCATCAGAGTGACGACCAGCGGAGGCGTGCTTCGCCAGGGCGACGAATTGATGCAGATACTGCCCACTGAAAGCAGTTTGGTCATTGAGGCGCGAGTCAAACCGGTGGATATGGCCAATATCACCGTTGGCCTGCCGGTCAAGGTCAAGCTCGATGCCTATGACTACGCCATTTTCGGCACGATGACCGGCCAGGTGGCGTACGTCAGTGCTGATACTTTGACCGAGGACACCCGTGCGGGGGCGGTTAGTTTTTATCGAGTCAAGGTGACCATTTCTGAAGCAGATTTCAAGGGTGCAGCGGCCAAGGCCATCGAGGTGCGTCCTGGCATGACGGCCACCGTGGACATTCAGACCGGTCGGCGCACGATCTTGTCGTACCTGACCAAGCCTCTGACCAAGGTTTTTGCGGAGTCTTTCGGGGAGCGCTGAGCTAGA
>JAXITB010000398.1:0-2997 GCA_034680305.1 Polaromonas sp.
CGGTTCAGACCGGCAATTGACCAAGACGGATCTTGGCGCAGCGCTGACCGTGATCGAGAGCGCCATCGGCCGTCGCCTGAGCGAAGGTGAGGTCGCCCACGCGATGCACGATACGGGCGACCTGGATGTGGGCGGCCGCCGCGTCCGCAAGGTGGAAGCCTCACGGATTGACGCGGACAAAAACATCGGTGTGGTGTTCTTCAAGACCAGCCTGTCCACCGGCTGGGATTGCCCGCGCGCCGAGGTGATGATGTCGTTCCGACGTGCGGAGGATCACACCTACATTGCCCAATTGCTGGGACGGATGGTGCGCACGCCGCTGGCACGCCGCATCGAAAAGGACGCCGCGCTCAACGACGTGCATCTGTTCTTGCCGTACTTCGATACAGGCGCCGTGGAAAGCGTGGTGGCCTCGCTGCACAACGCGGAAGATGTGCCGCCCGCCGAAACGGGCTCCAGCCGCAATTTGGTGGTGCTCAAGCGGCGCGAAGGCTGCGAGTCCATCTTTGCGGCACTCGACGAATTGATCACCTACCGCGTGAATGCCGCTCGGGCACAAAGCCCGCTGCGCCGGTATATGGCCATCTCACGCAGCTTGACCATTGATGAGATTGATGACGATGCTTGGGGCCAAGCCAAGCAGCAGATTGTTGAGTGGATGGGGCAGCGGGTCGCCGCGATCAAGGCGTCGGGCCGGTTCGATGCCGCGGCCAAAGCGATCACGCAGGTTGGCCTGCGGACCCTGGCTGTCAATAACGGCACTGGTGTGGCAGAGCCTACGGCGGACTATCACATCGATGCCTCGGACGTGGACATTGATCGGCTGTTTGAAGAGGCTGGGCGCGCCTTCAGTCACGGTTTGCAGATGGAGTATTGGCGCACCCACGCGGATCGTGATGCGCTGGAAGTCAAGGTCGAGGCCATCGTCCTGGCACGCAACGCGGCAGAAATGGCAGTGCTGGAATCGAAGGCAGATGCAGCCTTCGATGGTCTTTACGACCAGCACAAGAAGGCCATCTACAAACTCAAGGAGCAGCGGCGCATCAACTACGAGAAGTTGCGGCTGGCTACGGCTAAGCCCAACGAGGTGCCATGGCAATTGCCGACATCCATCGACTTCAAGCGACAGCCGACCGATCCCCTCTGGGTGCGCCATCTGTATGTGGAGGGTAATGGCCAGTTCCGTGCCGAGCTGGGCAGTTGGGAGGCCGGGGTATTGATGGAAGAACTGGCCAAGCCTGAAGTGGTCGGCTGGTTGCGCAATCTGGATCGCAAGCCGTGGTCGCTGGAGATTCCGTATGAGACCGGCGGTGATGTGCGACCAATGTTTCCGGATTTGGTCGTGGTGCGTAAAGTCGGCAGCGAACTCGTCATCGACATTCTTGAGCCCCACGACCCGAGTCTTAGCGATAACTTTGAGAAAGCAGTGGGTCTGGCGAAGTTTGCGGAAAAGCACGGCGGGTTATTTGGGCGCATCCAACTGATCCGCAAGCAGTCTTCGGCTGGTGGCGAGCATTTCGCGCGCCTGGAAATCAACCAGGCCGCCACGATCAAGAAGCTTTTGCTTATCACCAGCAACCCGCTGCTTGATGAATTTTTTACTACTCAAGGAATTTGACAAAAAATCAACTCCGTATGCCATGTGTGTTGTGCGTAGTAAGCCAATCAAACTCACGCCAGCTTGAAGCCGTTTTCAATGACCAACCAACCCGCCCCTCTCGTCCCCATCGATTACGCTGCCCTGCTCAGCGACATCAAGCAACGCGTGCGCCATGGGCAAACCCGGGCGGTGCTCGCCGTCAATGCCGAGCTCATTCGTCTGTATTGGGACATCGGCGCCCTGATCCACGCCCGCCAGCAGCAAGAAGGCTGGGGGGCTGGGGTGATTCCGCGTTTGGCGCGTGATTTGCACAACGAACTGCCGGACGAGAAAGGCTTTTCCGAGCGAAACATCAAACGGATGCTGGCTTTTTACCGCGAATATCCGCACCTTCAATTTGTGCCACAAGCTGTGGCACAAATTGACCCAGACCCCAAAGTGCCACAGACTGCGGCACTTTTCCCGGCTGACTTGGTTCAGTCCATCCCCTGGGGGCACCACACCGAGCTCATGGCCAAGGTCAAGGACCTGGCTGCCCGCCATTGGTATATGCAGGCCTGTATGGCCAATGGCTGGAGCCGCAACATTCTGGTCATGCAGATCGAGGTGGCCGCGCATCAGCGCCAAGGGCGAGCCACCACCAACTTTGACAGGCGTCTTCCGTTGCCAGATTCAGATCTGGTGCAGCACACCTTGAAAGACCCTTATCTGTTTGACTTTCTGACGCTGGCATCGGGCTTTCATGAGCGCGAACTCGAAACTGGCCTCATCGCGCATCTGGAAAAGTTTCTGCTGGAGCTGGGACAGGGCTTTGCCTTTGTCGGACGGCAATACCATCTCGATGTCGGTGATCAGGATTTTTATGTCGATCTGCTTTTTTATCACTTGAAGCTGCGATGCTATGTGGTGATTGACCTCAAGCGCGGTGATTTCAAGCCTGAATATGCGGGAAAGATGAATTTCTATTGCAGCGTGGTGGATGATCGGCTGCGCCATGAAAGCGACAGACCTACCATCGGGCTGATTCTTTGCCAGCAACCCAACCGTGTGCTGGCGGAATATGCGCTGCGCGGTATGGACAAGCCCATAGGTGTTTCAAGTTTCGAGCTCACCCGAGCACTGCCCGAGAGTCTGGAAAGCAGCCTGCCGACCATCGAAGAAATTGAACGCGAATTGGAGGGAGATGCATGACAGAAGACCAAGAGATCGCTATCACCGACACCGTGCGCTGGCTCGAACGCGCCGTGATTGGCCTGAACCTGTGCCCATTCGCCAAAGCCCCGCATGTGAAGGGCCAGATCCATTACGTGGTGAGCGAAGCCAAAGGCCTGGAAGGCTTGCGCGACGAGCTGATTGAACAGCTGCAGGCGCTGGCTTTAACGCCCACCGAAGAACGC
>JAXITB010000399.1:0-2991 GCA_034680305.1 Polaromonas sp.
ACCGCAGGGGCCATGAGCCTGAAATACTCCAGCACCTTGTCTCGCTTGAGCCGCTTGTCTCGCAGCTCGCCCGTCTTCATGTCGGCCGTGTAGATCTGGAACACGCTCTTGGCGATGTCCATACCCACCACCTGCAGCCCAGTCACCCAGCCAATGACTTGGCCTGCGTGCATCCCTGTATTACGATTCATGTCGGATCCTCTGCGGAGTTAGTGAAAACCTCGGTTTATCACTGGGTATTCCGGACCAACGTGACCGGTCATTCCGGTCTATCGTGACCGACGATTCCGGCCGAACGTGACCGGGGATTCCGGTCTGAACGTGACCGATTTTGGTATCGACCGGAATGGCCGGTCACGATGCCGGAACGGTGCCGTATGCCACCGTGACGGTGTTGCGCAAATTCATCCACCCGATGTGGGTAGCCTTCCCGGCTTTGGCCTGGAGACGGTATGCCCGCAGCAAGGATCAATATGCGCAAGATCAAAGACGTCCTACGTCTCAAACTCCAGGCAGGGCTTTCGCACGAACGCATTGCGACCTGTCTGAACATCTCTAAGGGCGTGGTGGCCAAGTACGCCAGCTTGGCCGCTGCCGCCGGCCTGGACTGGCCAGCGGTTGAACGCCTGAGCGAGACGGCACTGGAGCGCTACTTGGTAGGCGGCAGGGCCGATCGCCCCAGCCAGTACGCCCAGCCCAACTTCGGCCGCATTCACCAGGAGTTGCGCCGCAAGGGCATGACGCTCATGCTGCTCTGGCAAGAGTACGCGGCCCAGCACCCCGATCAGAGCACTTGGCGCTACAGCCAGTTCTGTGAGAACTACCGGCGTTATGCAACGCGCCTCAAGCGCTCAATGCGCCAGACTCACCGCGCCGGTGAGAAGCTCTTTATTGACTACGCGGGCCCCACAGTCGAGCTCACCGACGGCAGCCGTGCCCACATCTTCGTGGCGGCGCTCGGGGCATCGAGCTACACCTTCGCCTGCGCCACCCAGCGCGAGACCATGGCCGACTGGCTCCATGGCTGTGTACGGGCCTTGGACTTCTTTGGCGGCGTGCCTCAACTCATCGTGCCTGACAACCCCAAAGCCATCATTGCCAACCCCAACCGGTATGAGCCACGCACCAATGACACCGTAGCCGACTTTGCCCGCCACTACGGTACCTCGGTGCTGCCGGCTCGTCCTCGCCATCCGCAGGACAAAGCCAAGGCCGAGTCGGCGGTGCAGGTGGTCGAGCGCTGGATCCTCATGCGCCTGCGCCACCAGCGCTTTGACAGCGTGGACGATCTGAACGAGGCCATAGCCCCGTTGCTTGAGCAGCTCAACAGCAAGCCTTTCCAGAAGCTGCCCGGCAGCCGTGCCAGTGCGTTTGCCGATCTGGATGCGCCGGCCCTGCAACCGCTGCCGCTGCAGCCCTGGGAGTTCGCCGTGTTCAGGACCGTGCGCGTCCACATCGACCACCACGTCGAGATCGATGGTCACCGCTACAGCGTACCCCAGGCCCTGGTCGGTCAGTTGATCGAAGCGCGACTGACGGCCCACGCGGTGGAGTTACTGCACCGCGGCCAGCGTGTGGCAGCCCACGCCCGCAGTGCCCACAAGGGCGGCTTCACCACCGTGCTCGAGCACCTGCCGGCCGCCCACCGCGCCCACTTGCAGTGGACGCCCGAACGACTCATCGACTGGGGTCAGAGCATTGGTGTGGCCACCGGGCGCACCGTGGAACGCTTGCTGATTGAGCGGCGCCACCCCGAACACGGGTACCGGGCCTGCCTGGGCTTGCTCGCGCTATCGCGCAAATACGGCAAACCCAGACTGGAGGCGGCCTGTCTGGTCGCACTGGAGCTGGGTACGGCCAAGTACAGCCATGTGCGCGACATCCTGGCCAACGGTCGCGATCAGGTCGCGGCCAGCACCACGCCCGAGTGGACCAGTCCGGATCACGCCCATGTGCGTGGGCCGGGCTACTACCAGTGATGAACCTTGTCCCCATTGAAAGAGAGAACACCCCCATGATGATGAACACCACCTTGGAGCAACTGCGCGGCTTGAAGCTCAACGGCATGGCCGCCGGACTGCACGATCAGCTCAGCAGCACAGGCATGAACAGCCTGAGCTTTGAAGAGCGCATGGCGCTGTTGGTCGATCGCGAGGTCAACTGGCGCGGTGACAAGAGGCGCGAGCGGCTGATGAAGGAGGCCCGCCTGAAGTACCCGCAGGCGGCCATTGAAGATCTGGATACCCGCAGCGGCCGCAGCATTGACCGAAAGTCGCTCATGAGTCTGGTACTGGGCGACTGGATCGATTCGGGCCACAGCGTGCTGATCACCGGCCCCACCGGTGCGGGCAAGTCATGGCTGGCCTGTGCACTGGCGCAATACGCCTGCCGGCGTGGGCATTCGGCGCTCTATCAACGCGTGCCACGCCTGGGCGAGGAGCTGCGAATTCGCCACGGCAATGGCACGTTCGGTAAGTGGCTCAACCAGCTGGCCAGAACGGATGTCTTGCTGCTCGACGACTGGGGCATGGCCGCGATGGATGCACAGACGCGCGCTGACTTGCTGGAAATCATCGACGACCGCGCCGCGACAAAAGCCACCATCATTACCAGCCAGTTGCCCATCGAGCACTGGCATGCCTGGGTCGGTGACGCAACCATCGCCGACGCGATGCTCGATCGCTTGATGCAACGCCATCACCGATTTACTCTGACCGGCGAGTCCCTACGTCAAAGACCAAAAACCGCTAAACAGGAGAAGAATCCAGACCCATCGTGACCGATCAAACTAAAATTTGAGCGCGCAACACCTCACGCAGCAAGACCGGTCACGATGGGCCGGAATCGTCGGTCACGTTCGCCGGAATACGCAATCACATCCCTTTAGGCACTTTGATGCCGGTTCCGACTGAGGATCCACCCCATACCCGGCCAACACCAAATCACCTTCCTGCTTTCCTGCCCGTAGGCAGGGAGGCATCCATAGCATCT